>NZ_JBEYJU010000114.1:0-24894 GCF_040703965.1 Streptomyces sp. NPDC006655
GTAACCGAAGCCCGGCTCCAGCGGCTCGATCACGAACCGGGAGCGGAACTCGTCGACGACCTCTTCGGTCAACGAGGGACGCTGAGCGATCAGCATGTGTGGATCAGATCCTTCTTTCGTGGACGCCCGCTATTTGACGCCCGACGGAACCGCGCCCGTGAAAGACGCGGGTAGTGCAAGGGTACGGGCGGTACACCCCTTACGGGGCCGTACCGCCCGGCCAACCCTGCGAAGCGACGTCAGACGCGGCGGCGCTTCGGCGGACGGCAGCCGTTGTGCGGGGTCGGGGTGACGTCCTGGATGGAGCCGACCTCGAGGCCCGTGGCCTGCAGGGAGCGGATCGCGGTCTCACGACCGGAACCCGGGCCCTTCACGAACACGTCGACCTTGCGCATGCCGTGCTCCTGAGCGCGGCGGGCAGCCGACTCGGCGGCCATCTGCGCGGCGAACGGCGTGGACTTCCGGGAGCCCTTGAAGCCGACGTGGCCGGCGGAGGCCCAGGAGATCACGTTGCCGGACGGGTCCGTGATGGAGACGATCGTGTTGTTGAACGTGCTCTTGATGTGCGCGTGGCCGTGAGCGACGTTCTTCTTTTCCTTGCGGCGCACCTTCTTGGCAGCGCCCTGACGACCCTTGGGGGGCATCTACAAACTCCTACGGGGAGGTGGTCGGTCCTACAGCGAAGACCGCTGATGAAGCGTTGTCCGCTGAGGACTACTTCTTGCCCGGCTTCTTCTTGCCGGCGATGGCGCGACGCGGACCCTTGCGGGTGCGGGCGTTGGTGCTGGTGCGCTGACCGCGGACGGGCAGGCCGCGACGGTGACGCAGACCCTGGTAGCAGCCGATCTCGACCTTGCGGCGGATGTCGGCCTGGATCTCGCGACGGAGGTCACCCTCGGTCTTGATGTTGTTGTCGACGTACTCACGAATCGCGACGAGCTGCTCTTCGGTGAGGTCCCGGACACGGGTGTTCGGGTCGATGCCGGTCTCGGCCAGCGTCTGCTGGGAGAGTGTCCGGCCGATGCCGAACACGTAGGTGAGGGCGACCTCCACGCGCTTTTCGCGCGGGATGTCAACACCGGAAACGCGTGCCATTCAATGGCTCCTGGTGATCTTCGGAGGTCTTCCGCAGAACCGGCTCCCAGCCGCCGTACCAGGTACGAACTGGGTCCCCGGCCTCCGAACCGGGGGTGTCAGGCACCTTCGGTGCCTGGGTTCTGCGTATGAACAAATTCAGCTTGCGTCGCGCGAATCTCTGCGGGTGCAGAGGGATCGGTCGTGCGTCAGCCCTGGCGCTGCTTGTGGCGCGGGTTCTCGCAGATGACCATGACCCGACCGTGACGGCGGATCACCCTGCACTTGTCGCAGATCTTCTTGACGCTCGGCTTGACCTTCATGGTGAGGTTCTCCGGGTCAGTGCCACCACCCCGCAAGGATCCGGGGTGCGGGCAAGATCTACTTGTAGCGGTAGACGATCCGGCCACGCGTCAGGTCGTACGGAGACAGCTCCACCACGACCCGGTCGTCAGGGAGGATGCGGATGTAGTGCATGCGCATCTTGCCGCTGATGTGTGCCAGGACCTGGTGGCCGTTCTGGAGCTCGACCTTGAACATGGCGTTCGGAAGAGACTCGACGACAGTGCCCTCGATCTCGATGGCACCTTGCTTCTTGGCCACGCTTCGCCCTTCGAATCGACTACCTTGATCGACTCCCGCACTGTCCCTTACGGGCGCATGCAGACATGCGGGTGCACGAGAGCCGACGAGTCAGTCTACGTCAGCGCACCCGGAAAGACGAATCGAGAAAGCCTGCCCCGGAAACCAGATCATTAAGCGCCGGGGAGTGGAGCGCCCCTTCAGGGGCGCTGGGGGTACCCCCAGCCTTCGGCTGGGGGAGGAACTGCGCGACAAGCCCCCACCGGGGCCGCGGCCTCAAACCGTGCTCAGCCCAGCGGATCCGGCGCAGCCGTGACCCCGTGCTCGGCCAGCTTGGCCTTACCCCCGTCAGGAGCCGTCAGCACCAGCGGCCCCTCTTCGGTCAGCGCGACACTGTGCTCCCAGTGCGACGACCACGTCCCGTCCGTGGTGATCACGGTCCAGTCGTCCGACAGGACCTCCGTCCGCGGCGTCCCCAGCGACACCATCGGCTCGATGGCCAGGCAGAACCCGGGCACCAGCTTCGGTCCCTTGCCCCGCCGCCGGTCCACGTAGTTCAGCAGGTGCGGGTCCATGTGCATCTCGGTGCCGATGCCGTGGCCGCCGTAGTCCTCGATGATCCCGTACTTGCCACCGCCCGGCTTCGGCTGCCGGCGGATGTACGTCTCGATCGCCCGCGACACGTCCACCAGGCGGTTGCCCTGCTTCATCGCCGCGATGCCGGCCCACATCGACTCCTCGGTCACCCGGGAGAGCTCGATCAGCTCCGGAGCGTGCCCGGAGCCGACGAACGCGGTGTACGCGGCGTCGCCGTGCCAGCCGTCGACGATCGCGCCGCAGTCGATGGAGATGATGTCGCCGTCCTTGAGGACGACGTCCTCGGAGGGGATGCCGTGGACGACCACGTCGTTGACGGACGTGCAGATGGTGGCGGGGAAGCCGCCGTACCCGAGGAAGTTCGACTTGGCGCCGTGCTCGGCGAGGACCTTGCGGGCCACCTCGTCCAGGTCCCGCGTGCTGGCGCCGGGGACGGCCGCCGTACGCGTCGCCGCGTGGATGGCGGCGACGACCAGGCCCGCCGCCCGCATCTTGGCGATCTGCTCGGGGCTCTTGATCTGCACCATGGGTGGCCTGCGCTCTCCGTCACTCACGTCAACGTCAACCGAATATGTACACAACAGTACGGCCGCGGCACCCGAGGGGGCACCGCGGCCGGAACCGCCGGGGGACTACTTCTTCTCGTCGTCCTCGTCACGCTTGAGCGCGTGCAGCGCCCGCGTCGTGATCTCGTCCACCGGCCCCAGCGAGGAGATGGTGCGGACCAGCCCCTGTGCCTTGTAGTAGTCGATGATGGGCTCGGTCTGCGTGTGGTAGACCTCCAGCCGCGTACGGACGGTGTCCTCGGAGTCGTCGTCGCGCTGGTAGAGCTCGCCGCCGCAGACGTCGCAGACGCCCTCGACCTTGGGCGGGGTGTACGTGACGTGGAAGACGTGGGACGAGTCGTTGCGGCAGATGCGGCGGCCCGCGATCCGCTTGACGACCTCGTCCTCCGGGACCTCCAGGTCCAGTACCGCGTCGAGCTTGATGCCCTCGTTCTTCAGCACCTCGTCGAGCGCCTCGGCCTGCGACACGTTGCGCGGGAAACCGTCCAGCAGGAAGCCACGCTGCGCGTCCGGCTGCTCCATGCGGTCCTTGGCCATCGCGATGGTGACCTCGTCGGGGACCAGGTTGCCGGCGTCCATGTAGGACTTCGCGAGTTTCCCGAGCTCCGTCTGCTGGCTGATGTTGGCGCGGAACAGGTCGCCCGTGGAGATGTGCGGGATGTTCAGCTCCTTGGCAAGGCGAACGGCTTGCGTTCCCTTACCGGCGCCAGGCGGCCCGACGAGGACGATTCGCATCAGCGGAGGAACCCTTCGTAATTGCGCTGCTGAAGCTGGCTCTCGATCTGCTTCACCGTCTCGAGACCCACACCCACGATGATCAGGATGCTGGTGCCACCGAACGGGAAGTTCTGGCTTGCCCCAAAGCCAACCAACGCCATCGTCGGTACGAGAGCGATCAGGCCCAGATACAGCGAACCCGGCCAGGTGATCCGGTTGAGCACGTACGACAGGTACTCAGCGGTCGGTCGGCCAGCCCGGATGCCCGGGATGAAGCCACCATACTTCTTCATGTTGTCGGCTACTTCCTCGGGGTTGAAGGAGATAGCGACGTAGAAGAACGCGAAGAAAACGATGAGCAAGAAGTACAGGGTGATGTAGATCGGGTGGTCACCCTTGGTCAGGTTCGTGGAAATCCACTGCTTCCAGCCCGAGTTCCCGCCGGCGAACTGCGCCACGAGGGCGGGGATGTACAGCAGCGACGAGGCGAAGATCACCGGGATCACACCGGCCTGGTTCACCTTGAGCGGGATGTACGTCGAGGTACCGCCGTAGGAGCGACGGCCGATCATGCGCTTCGCGTACTGGACCGGGATCCGGCGCTGCGCCTGCTCGACGAAGACCACCAGGGCGACCATGACGAGGCCGACCGCGATCACGGTGCCGAACTCGATCCAGCCGCCGGCCAGGGTGCCCTGCTTCTTGATCGCCCACAGCGCGGACGGGAAGGTGGCGGCGATCGAGATGAACATCAGGATCGACATGCCGTTGCCGATGCCGCGGTCGGTGATCAGCTCACCGAGCCACATGACGACGGCCGTACCGGCGGTCATGCAGATGACCATCGTGATGGTGGTGAAGATCGCCTGGTCCGGGACGATGCTGGAGGCGACCGTGCAGCCGTTGAAGAGGGCGCCGCTGCGGGCGGTGGCGACCAGGCCGGTGCCCTGCAGGATGGCGAGGGCCACCGTCAGGTAGCGGGTGTACTGGGTGATCTTCGCCGTACCGGCCTGGCCCTCCTTCTTCAGGGCTTCCAGGCGCGGGATGACCACCGTCAGCAGCTGAAGGATGATGCTGGCCGTGATGTACGGCATGATGCCGAGCGCGAAGATCGTGATCTGGAGCAGCGCGCCGCCGCTGAACATGTTGACGAGACCGAACAGGCCCTGGTTGCCGGAGGCCTCGTTCACACACGTCTGGACGGCTTTGTAGTTGACGCCGGGGATCGGGATGTGGGTGCCGACCCGGTAGACCACGATGATGGCCAGCGTGAAGAGCAGCTTCTTGCGCAGGTCGGGCGTCCTGAACGCCCGGGCGAACGCGGTGAGCACGGTGCCTCCTGCGACCCCCGCGCAACTGCGTCAAGGGTGACGGTCTTGAGGTTCGACGAATGGGAAAAAGAACAGTGCTGGCCACCTTACCGGCCGTACTGCCCCCCTAGGAACGACCAACCGGGGATACCCCATTGTGAGGTATCCCCGGTCGGGAGTTGCTTACGTCATCGAGACGTCCGAAGGACTCAGACGAGCTCGGTGACGGTGCCGCCGGCGGCGGTGATCTTCTCCTTGGCGGAGCCGGAGACGGCGTCGACCGTCACCTGCAGCGCCACGGAGACCTCACCCTGGCCGAGGACCTTGACGAGCGCGTTCTTGCGAACGGCACCCTTGGCCACCAGACCCTCGACGGTGACCTCGCCACCCTCGGGGTAGAGCGCGGCCAGCTTGTCGAGGTTCACGACCTGGTACTCGGTCTTGAACGGGTTCTTGAAGCCCTTCAGCTTCGGGAGACGCATGTGGAGGGGCATCTGGCCACCCTCGAAGCGCTCCGGAACCTGGTAACGGGCCTTCGTACCCTTGGTACCACGACCGGCCGTCTTACCCTTCGACGCCTCACCACGACCGACACGGGTCTTGGCGGTCTTGGCGCCCGGGGCGGGACGGAGGTTGTGGATCTTGAGCGGGTTCTGCTCCGCCATGATCAGTCGACCTCCTCGACCGTCACGAGGTGGCGGACGGTGTGCACCATGCCGCGGAACTCGGGGCGGTCCTCCTTGACGACCTGCGTGTTGATGCCCTTGAGACCAAGGGAACGCAGGGTGTCACGGTGGTTCTGCTTGCTGCCGATGTAGGACTTGACCTGCGTGATCTTGAGCTGCGCCATGATCACACACCCGCCCCGGCACGCGCACGCAGCAGGGCCGCGGGGGCGACGTCCTCGAGGGGCAGACCACGGCGGGCCGCGATCTCCTCGGGACGCTGCAGACCCTTCAGGGCCGCCACGGTGGCGTGCACGATGTTGATCGCGTTGTCGGAGCCGAGCGACTTCGACAGCACGTCGTGGATACCGGCGCACTCGAGCACGGCGCGCACCGGACCACCGGCGATAACACCGGTACCGGGGGACGCGGGCTTGAGCAGGACGACGCCGGCAGCCTTCTCACCCTGGATCGGGTGCGGGATGGTGCCCTGGATACGGGGGACCTTGAAGAAGTGCTTCTTGGCCTCCTCAACGCCCTTGGCGATGGCGGCCGGCACCTCCTTGGCCTTGCCGTAACCGACACCCACGGTGCCGTCACCGTCGCCCACCACGACCAGCGCGGTGAAGCTGAAGCGACGACCACCCTTCACAACCTTGGCGACGCGGTTGATCGCGACGACGCGCTCAACGTACGCGGTCTTCTCGGCGGCAGCAGCGCCGCCGTCACGGCCCTTCCGGTCCCGCCGCTCGCCGCCACCGGCACCGCCACCGCGGCGCTGGGGTCCAGCCATTGGATTACCTCTCTCTTTCCGCTAGCTACAAGCGGCTCAGAACTTGAGCCCGGCCTCGCGGGCGGCGTCCGCCAGGGCGGCGATGCGCCCGGCGTACTGGTTACCACCACGGTCGAACACCACGGCCTCGACACCGGCGGCCTTGGCACGCTCGGCGACCAGGGCGCCGACCTGCTTGGCCTGCGAGGACTTGTCACCCTCGCCACCACGGACCGAGGTGTCCAGCGTGGACGCCGACGCCAGGGTGTGACCCTTGATGTCGTCGATCACCTGGGCCACGATGTGGCGGTTCGAGCGGGTAACGACCAGACGGGGACGCTCCGCCGTACCGGAAATGTTCTTACGGATCCGGATGTGACGGCGCTTGATCGCGGCGCGCTTGTAGGCGTCGCCCTTGAGGATCTTCTGTCCGTATGCCATGGCTTACTTACCCGCCTTTCCGACCTTGCGGCGGATGACTTCGCCCTCGTACTTGACGCCCTTGGCCTTGTACGGGTCGGGCTTGCGCAGCTTGCGGATGTTGGCCGCGACCTCGCCGACCTTCTGCTTGTCGATGCCCTCGACCGAGAAACGGGTCGGAGCCTCGACCTTGAAGGTGATGCCCTCGGGGGCCTCGACCAGGATCGGGTGGCTGTAACCGAGCGCGAACTCGAGGTTCGAACCCTTGGCGGTCACGCGGTAACCGACACCGCTGATCTCGAGCTTCTTCACGTAACCCTGGGTCACGCCGGTGATCATGTTCGCCACCAGCGTGCGGGACAGGCCGTGCAGGGCCTTGCTCTGACGCTCGTCGTTGGGGCGGGTCACCGCGAGAGTGCCGTCCTCGCCCTTGGCGATGTCGATCGGTGCCACGACGGTGTGGGTCAGCTCGCCCTTGGGGCCCTTGACCTTCACCGTGCGGCCGTCGATGGTGACGTCCACGCCGGCGGGAACCGCGATGGGGAGCTTGCCGATGCGCGACATAGCTGTTTCCTCCGTTCCCTTCTGCTACCAGACGTAGGCGAGGACTTCCCCACCCACGCCCTTCTTGCCGGCCTGCTTGTCGGTGAGGAGCCCGTGCGACGTGGAGATGATCGCCACGCCCAGGCCGCCGAGCACCTTCGGCAGGTTGGTGGACTTCGCGTAAACCCGGAGACCGGGCTTGGAGATGCGCTTGATCCCCGCGATGGAGCGCTCACGGTTGGGACCGAACTTCAGGTCCAGGACGAGGTTCTTGCCGACCTCGGCGTCCTCGACCTTCCAGCCCGTGATGAAGCCCTCCTGCTGGAGGATCTCCGCGATGTGAGACTTGATCTTGGACGCCGGCATCGTCACGGAGTCGTGGTATGCCGAGTTCGCGTTCCGCAGACGCGTAAGCATGTCTGCGATCGGATCAGTCATGGTCATGAATTGGCCTTCGGCCTCTCTCGCCGGGGTTTCCAGGTGCCCATCCCTCTCCTCGATCCGAGACGAGGCGGGTGCGGTGCGGTGGACCTACGGCGTAGTAAGTCGTAAAGGCGACCGTCAGGCGCCCAACCCTCCAAGCCTAAGCCATGAAGGGGCGGGCGCCTGACACGCCCATTGCTTACCGAGAGCTTCGGGAATCCCTAAAACGCGGGATTACCAGGAGCTCTTGGTCACGCCCGGCAGCTCGCCACGGTGAGCCATCTCACGAAGGCACACGCGGCAGAGGCCGAACTTGCGGTACACGGAGTGCGGACGGCCGCAGCGCTGGCAGCGCGTGTAGCCACGCACACCGAACTTGGGCTTGCGAGCAGCCTTGGCAATCAGAGCCTTCTTCGCCATCTCGCTCACGCCTCCTTGAACGGGAAGCCGAGGTGACGAAGGAGCGCACGGCCCTCAGCGTCGTTGGTCGCCGTGGTGACCACGGTGATGTCCATGCCCCGGGTACGGTCGATCTTGTCCTGGTCGATCTCGTGGAACATGACCTGCTCCGTGAGACCGAAGGTGTAGTTGCCACGGCCGTCGAACTGCTTGGGGGACAGACCACGGAAGTCGCGGATGCGCGGGAGCGCGAGCGACAGGGTGCGGTCCAGGAACTCCCACATGCGGTCGCCACGGAGCGTGACGTGGGCACCGATCGGCTGGCCCTCACGCAGCTTGAACTGCGCGATGGACTTGCGGGCCTTGGTGACCTGCGGCTTCTGACCGGTGATCGTGGTGAGGTCGCGGATGGCGCCCTCGATCAGCTTGGAGTCACGGGCGGCGTCGCCGACACCCATGTTGACCACGATCTTGACGAGGCCGGGAATCTGCATGACGTTCTCGTACTTGAACTCGTCACGCATCTTGCCCGCGATCTCCTCGCGGTACTTCTGCTTCAGACGCGGAGTGGTGGTGGTCGTCATCAGATGTCCTCACCCGTCCGCTTGGCAACGCGGATCTTGTTGCCTTCGTCGTCGAAGCGGTAACCGACACGCGTGACGACCTTGTTGCCGTCCTTCTCCACGACCAGCTGGACGTTGGAGACGTGGATCGGCGCCTCGGTGGTGACGATGCCGCCGGCCTGGGAACCGCGAGCGGTCGGGCCGGCCTTGGTGTGCTTCTTGACCCGGTTGACACCCTCGACCAGGACGCGGTCCTCGCGGGGGAAGGCCGCGATGACCTTGCCCTGCTTGCCCTTGTCCTTACCGGTGATGACCTGGACCAGGTCGCCCTTCTTGATCTTCATGCTTACAGCACCTCCGGCGCGAGCGAGATGATCTTCATGAACTTCTTCTCGCGCAGCTCACGCCCGACCGGGCCGAAGATGCGGGTGCCGCGAGGGTCGCCGTCGTTCTTCAGAATGACGGCGGCGTTCTCGTCGAAGCGGATGTACGAGCCGTCCGGACGGCGGCGCTCCTTGACGGTGCGAACGATGACCGCCTTGATGACGTCACCCTTCTTCACGTTGCCGCCGGGGATCGCGTCCTTGACGGTGGCGACGATGACGTCACCGATGCCCGCGTAGCGGCGACCGGAGCCACCGAGCACACGGATGCAAAGGATCTCCTTCGCACCAGTGTTGTCGGCGACGCGCAGTCGCGACTCCTGCTGGATCACGTCTATCTCCTGTGTGTCTGCCGGTTCCCGGCAGGGGTCCTGTTACGGAACCCCTGCCGAGCCTGGCGGAACTGTCCTGCGGGTTTGCCCGCAGGAATTACTTGGCCTTCTCGAGGATCTCGACGACGCGCCAGCGCTTCGTCGCGGACAGCGGCCGGGTCTCCATGAGGAGGACACGGTCGCCGACGCCCGCGGCGTTCTGCTCGTCGTGCGCCTTGAGCTTGTTGGTACGGCGGATGACCTTGCCGTACAGCGCGTGCTTGACGCGGTCCTCGACGGCGACGACGACGGTCTTGTCCATCTTGTCGCTGACGACGAGACCCTCACGGGTCTTGCGGAAGCTGCCGCGCGCCTCGCCCGCGGCGGAGCCGCCGGTGGTTGCAGTCTCGTTCACGTTGCTCTCGCTCATCAGGCGCTCTCCACCGTTTCGATGCCCAGCTCACGCTCGCGCATCAGGGTGTAGATCCGCGCGATGTCCTTGCGGACCGCCTTCAGACGGCCATGGTTCTCAAGCTGTCCGGTCGCCGCCTGGAAGCGGAGGTTGAACAGCTCTTCCTTGGCCTCGCGGAGCTTGCCCAGAAGCTCCTCGTTGCCCAGCTCGCGCAGCTCGGACGCCTTGGTACCGGCCGACATCACGCTTCACCTGCCTCGCGCTTGACGATCCGGCACTTCATCGGCAGCTTGTGGGCTGCGCGAGTGAGGGCCTCACGCGCAATCTTCTCGTTGGGGTACGACAGCTCGAACATCACGCGTCCGGGCTTGACGTTGGCGATCCACCACTCAGGAGAACCCTTACCGGAACCCATGCGGGTCTCGGCGGGCTTCTTGGTGAGCGGACGGTCCGGGTAGATGTTGATCCAGACCTTGCCACCACGCTTGATGTGACGCGTCATGGCGATACGAGCGGCCTCGATCTGACGGTTCGTCACGTACGCCGGGGTGAGCGCCTGGATGCCGTACTCGCCGAACGCAACCGTCGTGCCACCCTTGGCAGCGCCGCTGCGTCCGGGGTGGTGCTGCTTGCGGTGCTTGACCCTACGGGGGATCAGCATGTCGGTCAGGCCTCCGTTCCGGTGCTCTCAGCCGGAGCGGCGGCGGGGGCCTCGGCCTTGGGGGCCTCGGCGCCGGCAGCCTGCTGCGGCTTGCGACCGCGCCGCTCGCCACCGCGGCCACCACGGGCCGGGCGGTCGGCAGCGCCGCCACCACGGGCCGGGCGGTTGCCGGCACGGGCTGCGGCGTTCTCGGCGCGGACCTCGGCGATGTTCTTGACGTCGCCCTTGTAGATCCAGACCTTCACACCGATGCGGCCGAAGGTCGTCTTGGCCTCGAAGAAGCCGTAGTCCACGTTCGCACGGAGCGTGTGCAGGGGCACGCGGCCCTCGCGGTAGAACTCCGAGCGGGACATCTCGGCGCCGCCGAGGCGGCC
Source organism: Streptomyces sp. NPDC006655 (assembly GCF_040703965.1). Lineage (NCBI taxonomy): Bacteria > Bacillati > Actinomycetota > Actinomycetes > Kitasatosporales > Streptomycetaceae > Streptomyces > Streptomyces sp. NPDC006655. The sequence goes on from NZ_JBEYJU010000114.1 coordinate 10,773, forward strand.
ACCGCACTGGATCTTGATGCCCTTGGCGCCCGCCTTCATCGCCGACTGCATGCTCTTGCGCATGGCACGGCGGAAGGAGACGCGGGAGGAGAGCTGCTCGGCGACGGCCTGGGCCACCAGCTGAGCGTCGGTCTCCGGGTTCTTGACCTCGAGGATGTTCAGCTGGACCTGCTTGCCGGTCAGCTTCTCCAGGTCACCGCGGATGCGGTCGGCCTCGGCGCCGCGGCGGCCGATGACGATGCCCGGACGCGCGGTGTGGATGTCCACACGCACACGGTCACGGGTGCGCTCGATCTCCACCTTCGAGATACCGGCGCGCTCCATGCCGGACGTCATCATCCGACGGATGGCGACGTCTTCCTTGACGTAGTCCTTGTACAGCTTGTCGGCGTACCACCGGGACTTGAAGTCCGTGGTGACACCGAGCCGGAACCCATGCGGGTTAACCTTCTGGCCCATTACCGGGTTCCTTCCTTGCTGCTGACGACCACGGTGATGTGGCTGGTCCGCTTGCGGATCCGGTAGGCACGGCCCTGGGCGCGCGGACGGAACCGCTTCAGGGTCGGGCCCTCGTCGACGTACGCCTCGGAGATGAAGAGGCTGTCGGCGTCGGTGTGGTCGTAGTTGTGCGCGGCGTTGGCGATGGCGCTGTCGAGCACCTTGCCGACCGGCACGGAGGCTGCCTGCGGAGCGAATCGCAGAACAGCCTGAGCCTCCGTGGCATCCATGCCACGGATAAGGTCCACCACGCGGCGGGCCTTCATGGGCGTAACGCGGATGTACCGCGCCTGGGCCCTGGCTTCCATGGTTGTCCCTCTCAGTTACTTACGTGTCTGAATGCGATCCGCTACTAGCGGCGCTTCGACTTCCGGTCGTCCTTGACGTGGCCGCGGAAGGTGCGGGTCGGCGAGAACTCGCCGAGCTTGTGGCCGACCATCGACTCGGTGACGAACACCGGGATGTGGGTCTTGCCGTTGTGCACCGCGATCGTGTGGCCGAGCATGGCCGGGACGATCATCGAGCGACGGGACCAGGTCTTGATGACGTTCTTGGTGCCGGCTTCGTTCTGGACATCCACCTTCTTGATCAGGTGGTCGTCTACGAAGGGCCCCTTCTTCAAGCTACGCGGCATCTCAACCCGTCCTTAGCGCTTCTTGTTCGTCTTGCGGCGGCGGACGATGTACTTGTTCGACGCCTTCTTGGGCGAACGAGTACGGCCTTCCTTCTTGCCCCACGGGGACACAGGGTGGCGACCACCGGAGGTCCGGCCCTCACCACCACCGTGCGGGTGGTCGACCGGGTTCATCACGACACCACGGACGGTCGGGCGGACGCCCAGCCACCGCTTGCGGCCGGCCTTGCCCCAGTTGATGTTCGACTGCTCGGCGTTGCCGACCTCACCGACGGTGGCGCGGCAGCGCGCGTCCACCATGCGGATCTCGCCGGACGGCATACGGAGGGTCGCCATGGCGCCCTCACGGGCGAGCAGCTGCACCGAGGCACCCGCGGAACGGGCGAACTTGGCGCCACCACCGGGACGGAGCTCGATCGCGTGGATCGTGGTACCGACCGGGATGTTGCGGAGGGCCAGGTTGTTGCCCGGCTTGATGTCGGCCCCGGGACCGTTCTCCACGGTGTCGCCCTGCTGCAGGTTGCGCGGGGCGAGGATGTAGCGCTTCTCGCCGTCCGCGTAGTGCAGCAGCGCGATGCGCGCGGTGCGGTTGGGGTCGTACTCGATGTGCGCGACCTTCGCCGGCACGCCGTCCTTGTCGTGACGACGGAAGTCGATCACTCGGTAGGCGCGCTTGTGTCCGCCACCCTGGTGGCGAACGGTCACACGACCGGCGTTGTTACGGCCGCCCTTGCTGTGCAGGGGGCGGACCAGCGACTTCTCCGGCGTGGACCGCGTGACCTCGACGAAGTCGGCGACGCTGGCGCCACGACGGCCCGGCGTAGTCGGCTTGTACTTGCGGATTCCCATTTCTCAGTCCTCGTCCGATATCGGACGATCCGACCCGCTTACGCGGTCGGACCGCCGAAGATGTCGATACGGTCGCCCTCGGCAAGGGTCACGATCGCGCGCTTGCTGCCGGCACGCTGACCGAAACCGGTCTTCGTGCGCTTGCGCTTGCCCTGGCGGTTGAGCGTGTTGACCCCGGTGACCGTGACCGAGAAGACCGCCTGGACGGCCTGCTTGATCTGGGTCTTGTTGGCGTTCGGGGCGACGATGAACGTGTACTTGTTCTCGTCGAGGAGCGCGTAGCTCTTCTCCGAGACGACCGGCTTCAGCAGGACGTCACGGGGGTCCGTGTACGACTTGCTCAGCGGGGTCTCGACGGTGTTCTTGCCCTCGGCCTCGTGGCGGCGGGCCTTCGCGACGCGCGCGGCCTTGGCGGCCTTGGCGGCCTTCGAGGCGATGCTGGGGTGACGGATGGCCATCAGACCTCGGTCCCTTCGGTGTCGTTGGCCTTCGGGCCGGCGACGAAGGACTCGAGAGCGGCCTGGGTGAAGACCACGTCGTCCGAGACGATCACGTCGTACGTGTTCAGCTGGCCCGGCTCCAGGATGTGGACCTGGGGCAGGTTGCGGGCGGAGAGCCAAGCGGCCTCGTCGGCGCGGTCGACGACCAGGAGCAGGTTCTTGCGCTCCGAGATCTTGCCGAACAGCGTGCGAGCGGCCTTGGTGCTGGGGGTCTCGCCCTCGATCACGCCGGTGACGACGTGAATGCGGTTGTGACGCGCCCGGTCGGTGAGGGCGTGACGCAGAGCGGCAGCCTTCATCTTCTTGGGGGTGCGCTGCGAGTAGTCACGCGGCTGCGGGCCGTGGACGACGCCACCACCGGCGAACTGCGGCGCGCGGGTCGAGCCCTGACGGGCGCGGCCGGTGCCCTTCTGGCGGTACGGCTTCTTGCCACCACCACGGACTTCGCCACGGGTCTTGGTCTTGTGCGTGCCCTGACGGGCGGCAGCGTTCTGCGCGACGACGACCTGGTGGATCAGCGGGATGCTGACCTTCTCCACGCCGAAGATCTCCGCGGGGAGCTCGACGCTACCGGTCTTCTCGCCGGCAGGCGAAAGGATGTCAACAGTGCTCATCGGTTACCTCAGGCCCCCTTGGCCGCGGTGCGGACCAGGACGAGGCCGCCGTTCGGACCGGGAACCGCGCCCTTGATGAGCAGCAGACCCTTCTCCGCGTCAACGGCGTGGACGGTCAGGTTCTGGGTGGTGACACGCTCGTTGCCCATGCGACCCGCCATGCGGAGGCCCTTGAACACGCGGCCCGGGGTGGCGCAGCCACCGATGGAACCGGGCGAGCGGTGCTTGCGCTGGGTGCCGTGACCGGCGCCGAGGCCCTTGAAGTTGTGACGCTTCATGACACCGGCGAAGCCCTTGCCCTTGCTCTTGCCGGTGACGTCGACCTTCACGCCGGCCTCGAAGACCTCGGCGGTGACTTCCTGACCGAGCGTGTACTCGGCGGCGTCGGCCGTCCGGATCTCGACGAGGTGACGACGGGGGGTGACGTCGGCCTTCGCGAAGTGGCCCTTGAGGGGCTTGTTCACCTTGCGCGGGTCGATCTCGCCGAAGGCGATCTGGACCGACTCGTAGCCGTCGACGTCGTTCGTACGGACCTGGGTGACGACGTTGGGGCCGGCCTTGACGACGGTGACCGGAACAACACGGTTGTTCTCGTCCCACACCTGCGTCATGCCGAGCTTCTCGCCCAGGATGCCCTTGATCTGCTTAGCCATTCTCAGATCACCAGCCCTCAGAGCTTGATCTCGATGTCGACACCGGCCGGGAGGTCGAGTCGCATCAGAGAGTCAACGGTCTTGGGCGTCGGGTCGAGGATGTCGATCAGGCGCTTGTGCGTGCGCATCTCGAAGTGCTCGCGCGAGTCCTTGTACTTGTGCGGCGACTTGATGACGCAGTACACGTTCTTCTCAGTGGGCAGCGGCACCGGGCCCGCGACCGACGCACCAGTGCGGGTCACCGTCTCGACGATCTTCTTCGCCGAGGAGTCGATGACCTCGTGGTCGTAGGCCTTGAGCCGGATGCGGATCTTCTGTCCCGCCATGGCTACTCAGTAGTCCTGTCTCTGTTAAACGCTCTGGAACCCGGTGGTTCCGTTCTGCCTTCTTCTCCGACCCACGCGGTCGGGCGTGTCGCGCTCCCGCTGACACAGATGCCCCTTGTTCGAACATCCCTGCGGGGAATGCACACGGCCCTTCCGGAACCGCAAGCCGGGGGTGAAGACCCACCGGGTGCCTGGCCGGTGCCGCACCACACTTCCCGAAAGATTCCCGTACGTCCGCCCCAGTGCTGCCGTGGTGGCAGTTAGGACGACGAGTACTGTGGGACTCGCTTCCGGTCCTCCCGGCGGGAGGCGCGCAGCATCAACACTCGACCGAGCAACTCCGACAGTCTGCCATACGGGGTGGGGGGCTGGCCAATCGGGCCGGGGAGCATACCCCCGGAGTGACGCAGGTCAAACCCGGACCCTCCGCAGCGGCGTTCCCGAGAGCCCGGCCGGGCGCTCCCGAGAGCACCGGCAGGTCCCGGCCGCGGCGTAATCCGCTCGCCCGCCACCACCCCGCCCTCCTACGCTGAGCAGGCACGACGGCTGTCACGGGGGACGTTCACCATGCGTACGCACTATCCACGGACCCGGCATCTGCCCTGGTCGCCCGGCGCGACCGCCGACGACCTCCGGGTCACCGACCTGTCCGGGCTGCGCGGCCGCGAGGTCGTCGTGACCGAGAAGCTCGACGGCGAGAACACCACACTTTACGCGGACGGCCTGCACGCACGTTCGCTGGACTCGGCCCCGCACCCCTCCCGCACCTGGGTCAAGGCGCTCCAGGCCCGGATCGGCCACGCGATCCCGGACGGGTGGCGGGTGTGCGGGGAGAACATGTTCGCCCGGCACTCGATCGCGTACGACGAACTGAAGAGCTATTTCTACGGCTTCTCGGTGTGGGACGGTCAGGGCCGCTGCCTGGACTGGGACCGGACGGTGGTCTTCCTGCGCGAGCTCGGCGTCCCCGCTCCCCGGGTGCTGTGGCGCGGCGTGTTCGACGAGCGGGCGCTGCGCGCCCTGCGGCTGGATCCCGGGCGGCAGGAGGGGTACGTCGTCCGGGCCGCGGACGGGTTCGGCGCGCCGGAGTTCGGGGAGCGCGTGGCCAAGTGGGTGCGGGCCGGGCACGTGCGGACGGACACGCACTGGATGCACGCGGCCGTCGTCGAGAACGGGCTCGGGGCCGGTTCGGCCCTGTGGGCGGTGCGGTCGGGTGCGACCGTCGACGTGCGGGCGCTGGAGGAAGCCGTGGGGCTGACCGGCGCGGGGGACGCACGGACCGTCGGCCGCTTCGACCCGGCGGGGCGGTCCGGGGACGACCTGCTGGCCGGCGTCCTGGCCGCGCTGCTGCACGGCGCGCGGCGGGGGCGGCTGGCGGCGCGGCTCGCCCCGGTGACGGGCCTGCCGCTCGCCCGCCGGGTCGCCGACCTCGTGGGGCTGCACCCGGCACTGCACCGGCCGTATCCGGACGAGGACCGGCGGGCCGGTCTGGTGCGCCTGTCCCACGCTGCGGACCTGGGCCTGCTGCATGCGGTCGCCCGGGCCACCGCGGCCACCCGGGAGGCGCGCGAGCAGGTGGAGTGGTCGGCGCTGCACGCCGAGGACGTGCGGGACCTCGGGCTGCGGGAGGTGTTCGCCGGGCTGCCGGCCGATGCGGCCGCCCGGTGCCGAGCCGAGGCCCGGGAGGCGTACGCGCTGGGGCGGATCGGCAGTGCCGACGAGGCCGTCGCCGCGACCTGGCGCCGGCGGTCCGGCGTGTTCCCGAAGCTGATCCAGACGGTCGGCCCGGCGGGCAGCGGCAAGAGCACCTTCGCGCGGGGCCTGGCGGGTGTGGACGCGTACGTCTCCCTGGACGACCTGCGCGAGGCGCGCGGCTCACGCGCCGACCAGCGGGCCAACGGCGAGGTCCTCAGCGAGGGGCTCGGCCGACTGGACCGGGCCCTGGCCGCCGGCGGGACCGTGGTGTGGGACGCCACGTCCCTCACCAAGCAGCAGCGCGCGCTGGTGCACGGGATCGCCCACCGCCGTGACGCCCTGATCACGCACGCCGTGGTCCTGGTCGACGAGGACGAGCTGGTACGGCGCAACACCCGCCGCGAGCACCCGGTGCCGCCCGACGTGCTCGCCGGCCAGCTGCGGCGCTTCGTCCCGCCGTATCCGGGCGACGCCCACCGCACCTGGTACATCGGGGCGGCCGGGACCGTCGAGGAAGAGGTCTGAGGCGTGCGTACGAGCGAGGAGATCTATCACCGGGTGCGCTGGGACGCGCGTTTCGACCCGGCCCGCTTCGTGCTCGGGGTCCGCCGGCGCGGCGCCGCGCCGAAGCGTGTCCCGCTGCCCGCGTTCGTGCCCGGGGGCGAGATCCCCTGGCACCGGGTGCTGTTCATCGAGGCCGACGGCGAGGTGGTGTGGGACCGGGCCACCGGGGTGGACCGGATCGACGCGACGGAGGCGGGGCGGGTTCGGGAGGCCCGGCTGCTCCGGGCGCCGTTCTTCACGGCCCGGACGCCGTACGCGTGGGACGGCGCGGACTGGGCGCCCGCACCCGCGCGGCCCGAGGACGCGTCCGGGGACGGGCGGGCATCCGGTCTGCGGGCATCCGGGGGTGTGCGGGTGCTGACCTGGAACACTCTCTGGGACCGGTACGACGCCGACCGCATCGACACCGCCCGGCGCAGGCCGCTGCTGCTGCGGGCGCTGCGCGACGCGGACGTGAACGTGATCGCGTTGCAGGAGGTCGAGTCGGACCTCCTCGACCTCCTGCTGGGCGAGGAGTGGGTACGGGCGGACTGGACCCTGGGCACGGACCCGCGCGGGCGGGACGTCGACGCGTGCGGGCTGCTGCTCCTGAGCCGGCTCCCCGTCACCGAGGCCGCACACCACGAACTGGGCCCGCACAAGGCGGTGACCGCCCTCGTGGTGGCGGCGGCCGGACGGCCCGTGGTCGTCGCGGCGACCCATCTGAGCAGCGACCACTCGGAGAACGGCGCCGACCGGCGCGCGGGGGAACTCAGCCGCGTCGCCGAGGGCCTGGCGGGCGTGGACGCCGATCTGCTGCTGATGGGCGACTTCAACGACGGCGGCTCCACACCGCAGCTGACCCTGGGCCTGCGGGACGCGTGGAGCGAGGTGCACGGCGCCGACGACACCACCCCGACCTTCGACCCGGGCGGCAATCCGCTGGCCGCGGTCTCGTCGCTGACGGGCCGGGCCTCGCGGCTGGACCGGGTGCTGCTGCGCGGAGCGGGGCTGCGGGTTCGGCACGCCGAACTGTGCGGTGACGTGCCCTCGGCGGAGGGGACGTACGTCTCCGATCACTACGGTGTCCGGGCCGAGTTCGTGGTGGGCGCTACGGAAGCGGACGCCGAGGACTCCCTCGCCGAAGGACCGACGCCCCGTACGGCGCTGGCGTGGCTCCCGCCCGAGGAGCTGTGGGCCCCGCTGCAGGAGATCCGCCGGGACCACGACCCGGGGATCCGGCGCTGGCCCCCGCACGTGAACCTGCTCTTCGGATTCGTACCGGAACACGCCTTCGAGCGGGCGGCGGCGGTGCTGGCGACGGCCGGCACCGCTCCCTTCGACGCCCGGCTGGAGGGCGTGCACTGGTTCGGCCACCGGGACGACGCGACCGTCTGGCTGGACCCCGCGGCCGCGGGCGAGCAGCCCTGGGCCGACCTGCACCGCACGCTCCTGCGCCGCTTCCCCCGCTGCGGCGGCCGCCACCCCGGGTTCACCCCGCACCTCAGCCTGGGCCGCACCACCGACCCGAACGCCCTGGCCGACGCCTGCGCGGCCCGGCTCGCCCCGATGCCGGTCAGGGTCGGCGAGCTGGCCCTGCTCTCGCGGCGCGGGGACGAGCCGATGCGGGTACGGGCCACGGTGACGCTGGGAACGGGCGAGGTGCGGTGGGCGGAGGAGGCCGCGCGGGACGGGGCTCAGGACGGGGTGACGGGGGTGGCCGAGGAGACCACCCGCCGTGTCGAGAAGGCGTTCCCCGACGGAGTGGTCCATGTCGTCGGCTCCCGGCGGATGGGCTGCGCGCTGCCCGGTGCGGACCTGGACCTGGTCGCGGTGCTGCCGGGCACGGTGGAACTCTCCGCCGTACAGACGCGGTTGGCCGCCGCCCTCCCCGGGGCGGCGGATGTGCGCGAGGTGGTCGGGGCCCGTGTCCCCGGTCTGCGGCTGCGGGTCGACGGCCTGGACGTGGACCTGGTCGTGGTCACCACGGGTGCGACGGACCCCGCGGAGGCGGTCGCGCGCCGGACCGAGCTGGGCGAGGAGGCCGCGATCGCGCTCAGCGCGGTGAGCGACGCCGAGGCGGTGCCGGCCTCGGTGGGCGGGCACCGGGTTGCCTTCGCCCGGCTGGCCACGCAGGTCAAGGCGTGGGCGAAGGCCAGGGGTCTGGACTCGGCACCGTTCGGCGGCCTGCCGGGCCTGGCCTGGTCCGTCCTGGCCGCCCGCACCACCGCCGAGGCCGGCGATCTCGCACCGGGCGCTCTCCTCCGGCACTTCTTCGCGACGTGGGCGGCCTGGGACTGGCGGGAACCGGTGGGCGGAACAGTCGATCCGGCCCGCCCCCTCCTCCCCCTCACCGTCACGACGCCCTCCGCCCCTGTCCGCTCCTGCACCGACCAGGTCACGGCGGGCATGCGCGACCTGCTGACCCAGGAGCTGTTCCGCGCCTGGGAGCTGCTGGACGCGACCACGGACCCCTGCCCCCGGGCCGAACTCCTCGCCCCTCCCCCGCTCCACCGCCGCCACGCGGCCTGGGCGGTCCTGACGGTGCGCCCGGACGCGGACGAGGGCCGGGTGCGCGGCAGGATGCGAGCGCTCGTCACCGACCTCTCGACGTCGGCCCCCGACTGCCACGCCTGGCCCCGCCCCTTCACCACGGCCCCGGTCCGCTACGCCATCGGCCTGGGCGCCACCCCACCCACCGCCGACCATCTCGCGGCCCTGGCGGAGCGCCGACTGCGCGGCCTGCCCGGGGTCACGCTGACGCGGGCGGAAGGAGGCGGGGTGCCGACCCTGCGCTGACGCTCGGCGCCGGACGGTGCGCGCACCCCGCCTGGCGGCGCCGTACTCGGAGCCGGCCGAACCGGCGCCGACGACGCGGCTCTCGGACCGGTCCCGGCCGCCCCGCGCGTCAGAATCCCTGGGGGCGGGATGAGGCTTGGCCGCGGGGCCTCCGGACCAGGTCAGACGTGCCTCGATCTGGTCCCCGGTGAGCAGCGTCCCATCGCGGCACCATCCGTACAGGCCAGGGGACCGCGCGGGGTTCCTGCGCTCCCCCGTCCACCGGGCGGCGCCGAGGACTCCCTCACGTCAACCCTCCACTCAATACCATTGCCCCCGTACATGAATGAGTGCGCGGCCGCCTCCGCATGTAGAGGTGTCCGGCACACGCACCGACCGGTTGCCGTGCGCACCGGCCGTGCAACGCCGCCAATTGAAGGTTCCGTCTGTCGTTGCGAGACTCGCTCCCGGCAGAGTCACCGTTCCTCTTGGAGGCCAGCGGATGGACGCAGTGCACGCCAACAGGTGGTCGGTACTGGGCAGGGAGATCCTGCGAGGTGAGGTCGAGGTGACAGCCGCCCACTGCCCCGACTGCGGCGCGCAGACCTTGACGTGTCGGGAAGTGGGGCGGCGCACCGACAGGACGGGCTACGCGGAAGTCCGCTGCAGGGACTGCGGGCACGGCATCTACGTCGTGCGCGCCTTCGGACAGGACGGTTATCCCGCCCCGCCTTTCATCGGCGACGAAGGGCGCTCGGATCGGGGTCCGGAGTGAAGACGGGGTGCGGGTGCGGGAAATCGCTGGGAAACACATCCATCCGAGTCGCCTTGGAGAGGATCGCCACCAGGAATTCCACAATGCCGCCCTCGAAGTGCGGCCACTTGGTGTTGCGTGCCCCATTCGCCGTCACGGTCCACGCGTTCGGATCTTCTTCTGGATCGGTAATCCAGTAAATAGTGTCACCATTGTCGGTCTTTCCGACGGCCAGTAGCGATTCAATCTCGTACGGGACCTTCTTCTGTAGACTCTCCGGCATTTGCTCCAACAGTTCGGCGGCACGTTCGGCAGCATCGACGAGGCGCGTCGGATAAAATCGAGAATTCGGATGCAGGATGGTCATGAACTGATCGAAGGATCCTGACCCGTATCGCTCCGCCAGCCATTTGTAGTCGTCTGGCAGCGAGATATCCAGCTCGTCCTCGACTCGCTCCCAGTCGATGTCCGCCACGACGGCCTCCGGGGGCGGCACCAGCCGCAGCAACTCTTCTCGTGCGGTCACAGCATCTCCGTTTCTCCGAGTCCGAACATACCCGCAGGGTTCTCCAGTTCTTCGTCGAGAGTGAACCCCTTGTCCCCCCGGGCATGGAACGTGAGTTTATGGGGGGCCACGTCACCGGGCTCAGGATAGTGGGCGCGAACCTCGTATCTGACGGTCTCCCCATTGGACACCGCGTCATAGATCTTCTGCTCGATCTGATCCCGCATGATCGGCGTGTTGGTCGGGTCCTGAGTCAGAGTCACCAGATTCTCTTCCAGGTCACCCCGCCCGCCCAGTCGATCTGCCAGCAGGTGCCCGCGCCCCTCATTGAATTTCGTGCCGTGCCCGCTCCATCCGGAGGGGTGAATATCCTGGGACGCGGAAGTTCCGGTATCGAGCATGTCCTTCGAGATGACCGCGTTGACGCCCGTCGCCCGCCCGTCGGCGTCCAGCGGAAGGTAGTGGACGTTCCCGTTGTGCTCGATGACCCCGTTGCACGGCCCCAGACCGAGCGGATCCACCCATCGCCACGGGTTGTGGACATAGGCGACCGGATTGAAAGCGAACTCGATGCCAACGGGGTCCTGGGAGGCGTAGCGGCCGGTCTCCGGGTCGTAGTAACGGTGATAGTTGTAGTGGAGGCCCGTCTCCGGGTCCTGGTACTGCCCGGGAAAGCGCAGCGGCGTGGACGCGGAGTTCTCCCCGTTCTGGGCCGTGACTCCCCAGGTCGTCCTTCTCGATCGCCACGAGACCGCGCCGGTTTCGTCGACGAGTTCGGTGGGGGCGCCGACGACATCGGTGACGATGGCGAAGAACTGGGAGTCGATGTCCTGCCGGGTTGCCGCATCGGTGATGCGTTCCGTCTGTGTGAGCGGGTGCAGGCCGTCGTGATCCCAGGTGAGGGTGACGGGATCCGGGCGGCCGTCGGCGACCGTGGTCTGCTCAGCGAGGGTCGTGCCGTCCCAGACGAAGCGTGTGACCTCGGTCGGCGTCACACCGTCGGCCGCGCACCGCGTCTTCGATATCCGGCGCCCCATGGGGTCGTAGGCGTAGCGCCAGACCGTCCCGTCCGGTGTGGTGACGGACGTCAGCCGGTCCTCGGCATCCCACTCGTACGTCCAGACGTCCGGCTTGCGGGACAGGCGACGCTTACGCCTGGCGGTCACCCGGCCCGCCCCGTCGGAGTCGTACCGCACCGAGCCCGCGCCCTGCTGCGGCCACGTCGCTTCGACCTGGTTGCCGGCCTGGTCGTAGGCGTAGGACTCAATCCAGTCATGCGCTCGCACGCCGGTGACACGCCCGGCAGTGTCGAGGTCGATCGAGATCGGCCCGGCCAGCATGTCCTCCACGCCCACGAGGTAGCCGTCCGGGCGGTACGCGTAGGCGCGCTGCTCCACGGTCTCACCTGCGGCCGACAGCCTCTGGCCGACCATCCGCCCTGCCGGATCCCAGTCGTGTTCCAGCAACAGCGAGTCACCGATCGCACGCGATGTCTCGCGTCCCGCCGCGGTGTGGGCGAAGTCGAGACGGTGGCCCGAGGTGGTCAGTGACGTGGTCCGGCCCGCCGCGTCGAGCGTGTACTCGGCGACCGCGCCGGTCGGTGTGGTGCGTGCCGTGCGCCTTCCCCGGGCGTCGTAGCGGAAGGAGAGCGTACGACCGTTGGTCGTCTCGGCGACGACCCGACCTGCAGCGTCCCTGTGCCGGATCACATCGCAGCCCGGGCCCAGGGCCCGGCTCAGCAGGCCGTCCGCGTCGTACTCGTACGAGGTGACCTCGCCGGCCACGTCCTTCGCGATGGTCCGGCCGACCGCGTCCAGGCTGTAACGGACAGTCTGCCCGAGAGGGTTGGTGCGGGAGACCAGCCGACCGGCGGCGTCCCTGCCGTAGTGGACCCGACGGTCGTCGAAGTCCTTCTCGCCGATCAGCCGACCTGCCGCGTCATAGGTGTACTCCCAGGTCAGCCCTCTGGGGTCGGTGACCCTGGTCAGGTTCAGGGACGGTGAGTAGGAGAACTCGTAACGAACTCCATTGGGGTCGGTCCGTGCACTCAGCAAGTCGAAATGTGTGTACTCGTACGTCGTGACTCCGCCGCCCGCGTTCACGTGACGGGTGCAGTTGCCCTCTCCGTCGTACTCCCACGTCTCGGTCGCCCCCTCCGGGCCGACTCTCCGCGCGAGCTTTCCCTCGGGTGTCCACCGGTAAGTGGTCACCCGCCCCTCCGGGTCCGTGACGCTGCTGATCCGGCCGAAGGCGTCGTAGGCCTTCGTCACCTGGTGCCCCAAGGGATCCACTATGCCGACGCACAGTCCGCTGCGGTCGTTCGTCAGCCGTGTCCGTGCGCCCAGCGCGTCGACGACACCGACCAGTGCGCCCGTCTCGTCGTACTCGTAATGCGTCGTGGCACCGAGGGGGTCGGTGACGGCGATGCAGTTGCCCCTGCTGTCGTACTCCCTCGCAACCGATGCCCCACCGGGCAGCAGTACGGTCGCGAACTGTCCCCTGTCCGTGTAGGACCAGTGAGTCGTGGCTCCGTCCGGGCGAGTGAGGGCGGTGAGCCGTCCGCCGGGGCCGTGGGAGAAGCGTGTCGCATGCCCCAGCGCATCCGTCCACGCCACCAACTGCTGATCTTCACCGTACTCGTTGACCGTCACACCACCGCATGCGTCGATCTCCGCCTCGATCAGGAACCGCTCGTCGACGACGAAACGGGTGACCGCGCCCTCCGCACCGGTGTAGGTCGTGATGCGCTTTCCCGGCCAGGCGTCGTCGGTGCCGTCGTAGTCGAGAACAGCGGCCAGGTACCCGCCTTCGCCGCCTTGCGCGACACAACGGTCCCTCGCGTCGTACGCGTAGGTGTAGGTGCTCCCGTTGGTGTCCGTCCACGAAGTGACGCGCAGCCTGTCGTCATAGGAATATCGCAGGGGCAGGCCGGAGGAGTTGATGACCTCGGTGAGATTGCCGTCCGTGTAGCCGTACCGCATGACCACGGCGTCCGTGCCGTCCTCTGCGGCGCCCGCCAGGTGGAGTGCCGTCACCCGCTGACCGTCGGTCGCGATCCGCACGTGGTGGCCACTCGTGTGCCGGATGCCGACCGGTGCCCCGTCGGGGGCATAGTCGAACCGGACCGCGTTGCCGTTCCGGTCCGATATCCGCAGCAGAGGGCAGAGCCCGCCCGTGGGCCTGCCGAAATGGCGCGTCAGGCCGGAGGCGGGATCCTGTACCCGGTAGCCACCGCCGTCGAGACGACGGAGGGGCCAGCGGGGCCCTGTCTCCGGCAACGCCGGCGTGTCCGGATCGGCGGGATGCGGGTACGAGAGCAGTCGGCCGTCCTCGGTGACGAGGACGACGCCCTGTGCGTCGATCTCCAGCCGCTGGTCCAGGGTGGAGGCCCAGGAGGGCCCGAACCACCAGCCCGTCCGGTACCCGGATGCCACCTGCCGGGAAAGGCCGAGCGGCAGGGTGCCGAGAAGGTTCAGGTCGGACTGTACGAGGAACATCCAGCCGGTCGCCATGTCGATCGGGTCGCCGCAGCCCCGGATGCGCGACTTGAGACGGCCGAGCGCGTCCTTCCCGCCGGTGAGTGCGTCGTCGAGCATCCGGCGCCCGCTCTTGCCCAGCCCGCGGACGGCGAGGCTCACGGCCTTCATGCCACCGCGGAGGTCCTTCATCTCCCTCAGCCCCTTGGCGAGTTTGCCGAGGCTGGTGATGCCCTTGCCGCCAGGTATGCAGTCCATGGCGGCGAACGCCACGTCCCATAGGGACGCTTGGCCTTT
>NZ_JBEYJU010000115.1:0-24699 GCF_040703965.1 Streptomyces sp. NPDC006655
GGGCTTCGGCTCGGCGGTCCGGTACATCCGAACCGCACGCTCACGCAACTCCAGCGGGTACTTCCTCGGGGCAGGCATCGTCTGGGCTCCTCTCGTGAGACCCATCTGACCCCCTGTCACCCATCCCCGCATCTCGGGGGAACCTCAAGTTGGTGATCTGCCGCCCTCCCACCCCAGGCCCACCCCGCCGACCAATCTCACTGCGGCGTGACACCTCCGCATGCGCGGAGCGGACACGGCGGAGAGCTGCTGCATGGTCTGGACGACCGGGACACCTCCACATGCGCGAAGCGGACCCCTCAGCGGAGCCTCCGCTGTTCAGGCCGGCCCCGGAGGCAGTGCGCCGAGGACGGCCGCGAGGCCGTGCGGGTCACGGCGGGCGATGTTGTGGCCGACCGGAATCTCGTGGACCCGCCACCCGGGGTCGGCGCGCAGCCGTTCGGTGAGCGACACGAACGGGCTGCCCGCCCACGGGCCACCGCTGATGTACGTCCGGCCGTACGTGCCGCCGGTGCGGCCTTCCAGCCTGACCGACTGGACGAAGCTCGCCATCGGGTGCGGGCGCGCACGAGGATCGAGACCGTCCGGGACCGCGACCCACCGGCCGTCGCCCCGCGCGCCGGCCACGAACAGCTCCCGGAACGCGTCGCTGGTCAGCGACCAGCACGAGTCGCCGTCGTCAGGAACGTAGGCGTCGATGAAGACGAGCTGGGCGAGCCGGTCGCCGAGCCGGTCCGCGACACCGGCGATCACCAGACCGGCGTAACTGTGCCCGCACAAAGCGAGTGGCGATCCGTCGCTCCCCTCGACCATCCCGGCCACCTGCGCGATGTGGTCGTCCAGATTCGGCGGACGGTCCGCGGCGGCCGGGGCGTCCGGCTCCAGACCCGACAGGGTCACCGCCTCGACGTGATGACCGTCCCGGTGCAGTTCGGCGGCCACCGCGTCGAACACCCAGCCGCCCTGCCAACCGCCCGGCACCATAAGGAAGTTCACCACGTCATCGTAGATCGGCGCGATCCCGCCGGGAGGCGGATGCCCGGCCGCGCCGGACACCCCCTCGTCGGTCAGCGGGTCACCGTACGACGACCCGCGTGCCCCAAGGCGCTCCGCACGACATCGTCCAGGCCATCGGCCGGGCGCTGCGTCAGAAGCCGGCAGAAGGAAAGCTCGCAGTCGTCGCAGCGGCTGGTGGCCGGTCCTGGCACTGATCGCCAACGGCCGTTGGCTGGTCGCACCGGAGACAGTCTGCTCCATGATGTCGCCCAAGTTCGTGAGCGAAAGGCCTTCCCGGGCGAGCGCGGCGTTCAGTGTCCTCAGTCGGGACGGATCAACACGCCGTCGGTGGCGGCGACTGCTGCGAAAGAGTGGCCGCTCCCCACCGCTTTCACCGCAAGGCCGTCCTCGGCCGCCTGACGAACGACAGCGCGGAGTTCCACCTCGGCCAGCTGTCGACGTCCTTGGCGCGGACCACCGCCGACGAAGTCCTGCCGCACGGGAGTTGCTCCATGCCCACTCCGACCATTCCCGTCCCACTCTTGCTGCGGGCCCGGTTGGCCCCTACTGGGCAAGCAATGAAACCGCTCTTGGCGCTGCAGGACCCCTCCCCTGCCGGATACCGGCCGCACGGGCCTTGACAGCCCCTCACGCGGCGGCAAAGAATTCCCGCTGCAAACACGGTAATGAAACGATTCAAAACAGCGCGGCCCACAGACCTCTCTTTCTCTGATCTCCAGGACGCCTGCCCTCCCCGCCTGCACCGCACATCCACAGTAGGAGCCCGCATGTCCTCCGTAACGCGCCGGTCTGCCCTGCGCTCGGCCATAGCCGTGGCGCTCGCGCCCACCCTCGGCTCGGGGCTTCTGCCGGGGCTCGCTCCCGTGGCGTCGGCCGCCGACTCCTGGACCGCGAAGTGGATCTGGGCTCCGTCCAGTTCGACGAACCAGTGGGTGGCGTTCCGCAGATCGTTCACCCTGGGCTCCGCGCCGTCGAAGGCGGTGACGCAGATCGCGGCGGACTCCAAGTACTGGCTGTGGGTCAACGGCACGCTCGTGGTCTTCGACGGGCAGCTCAAACGCGGCCCCGACCGGACCGGCACCTACTACGACGAGATCGACGTGGCGCCCTACCTCACGAGCGGCCGCAACACGGTGGCGCTGCTGGTGTGGTACTTCGGCAAGCAGGGCTTCTCGCACAGCAGCAGCGGCAAGGGCGGTCTGCTGTTCCAGTCCGACATCACCACCGGTTCCACCACGACCCGGGTGGTCAGCGACACCAGTTGGAAGCACACCCTCCACCCGGGCTACTCCGACAACACCAGCGGCACCCAGGTCAACTTCCGCCTGCCCGAGTCGAACATCTACTACGACGCCCGCAATGCCACCGCCATGGCCGCCTGGGAGTCGGCCGGCTTCGACGACAGCGCGTGGAGCGCCCCCACCGATTTCGGAGCCGCCGGGGCCGCGCCCTGGAACGATCTCGTCCGGCGGCCGGTCCCACAGTTCCGGTACTCGGGACTGAAGTCCTACGCCAATGCGTCGTCGCTGCCGTCCACGGGACGGGGCGCCACCGCCATCACAGCCACCCTGCCATCGAACCTCCAGGTCACGCCGTATCTGAAGGTGGACGCGCCGGCCGGCACGATGATCGGCATGCAGACCGACCACTACGCCGACGGGGACGGCCTGACCGGCCTCACACCCGGGGCCGAGAACAACATGCGCGCCACCTACGTCTGCGCGGGCGGGGTCCAGCAGTTCGAGGCGCTGGCCTGGATGAGCGGCACGGCGGTGAAATACACGATCCCCACGGGCGTCACCATCCTGGATCTGAAGTACCGGGAGTCCGGCTACGACACCGACTTCGCCGGATCGTTCAGCAGCAACGAGGCCTTCTTCGACACCCTGTGGGGCAAGGCGGCGCGCACGATGTACGTCAACATGCGCGACAACTACATGGACTGCCCCACCCGCGAGCGCGCCCAGTGGTGGGGCGACGTGGTCAACCAGCTCAAGGAGGGCTTCTACACCTTCGACACACGCTCCCACGCGCTCGGTGCCAAGGCCATCGCCCAGCTGACGGCCTGGCAGAAGCCCGGCGGTGTGCTCTACTCGCCGATCCCGTCCACCATCTGGACCGCCGAACTGCCCGTCCAGATGCTCGCCTCGGTGTGGTCCTTCGGCACGTACCACCTCTACACGGGCAACGCCGACGCCGTATCCGGCGCCTACCCGGCGGTGAAGGCGTACCTGAACCTGTGGAGCCTGGACTCGGCCGGTCTGGTCAGTCACCGCGCCGGGGACTGGGACTGGGAGGACTGGGGCAGCAACATCGACGCCCGCGTACTGGACAACTGCTGGTACTACCTGGCCCTCGACACGGCCATCACCCTCGCCGGCCTCAGCGGCAACAGCGGCGACGTCGCCGCCTGGCAGGCCAAACGCGACAGCGTCAAGGCCAACTTCGACCGCGTCCTCTGGGACACCTCAAGCAACGAGTACCGCTCCCCCGGCTACACCGGCGACACCGATGACCGCGCCAACGGCCTCGCCGTCGTCGCCGGCCTCGCGCCCGCCTCCCGCCACCGGGCGATCACCGAGGTGCTACGCACCCACCTCAACGCCAGCCCGTACATGGAGTTCTACGTCCTCGAAGCGCTCTACCTCATGGGAGCGGCCACCGTCGCCGAGGAGCGGATGCGCAACCGCTACGCCGCCCAGGTCGCCGATCCCACCTGCTACACCCTGTGGGAAATATGGGACAAGTCTGGCGGCACCGACAACCACGCCTGGAACGGCGGCCCCCTGTACACCCTGTCCGCCTACGCCGCCGGCGTCCGTCCCACCAAGCCCGGCTGGGAGACGTACGACGTCATCCCGCAGACCGGCACCCTCACGAAGATCAACACGGTCACGCCGACCGTCAAGGGCGACATCCGCTTCGGCATCACCCGCGACGGCGACCAGGTCACCCTGACCCTCACCTCCCCGGGTGCGACGACCGCGCGAGTAGGTGTTCCGACGTACCGCGGGTCCTCACCGGTCATCAAGGCCAACGGAACGACCGTCTTCACGGGCGGCGCCTCCACCGGCAGCGTCTCGGGTCTCAGCTACGCGAGCAAGGACCCCTCATGCGTCTACTTCACCCTCCAACCGGGCACATGGACGTTCACGGTCACCGGCGCCGGCCGCCTCGACAACCTCGCCCTGGGCAGGCCCGTCACCAGCAACAGCAGCCTGGAGAACAGCGACTGGAGCAAGAACCGGCTCACCGACGGCAAGCTCGCCAGCGTGACTGGCGCCAAGGGCTACACCAGCAACGACTTCCCCTCCGCCGACGTCAGTGGGAACCCCGTCTGGGTGGAGATCGACCTCGGCGCCGACACCGACCTCGACGCCGTACGGCTCTTCCCGCGCACGGACACCCCGGCGGTCGGCGGCGGCACGGCGGGCTTTCCCGTGGACTTCACCATCCAGACCCGCCCGGAGGGGGCGAGCACCTACACCACCGCCCGCACGATCGCCGCCGAGCCCAACCCGGGCGGGCTCGTGCAGACGTACGGCTTCACAACCACGACCGCCCGCTACGTCCGCCTGCAAGCCACCAAGCTCGGTACCCCTCCCGTCGACGAGACCACCAAGTACCGCCTCCAGCTCGCCGAAGTCACCGTCCCCACCGCCGCGACCACCGTCAACGCCAACTACACGCTGGAGAACGGTGACTGGGGCAAGACACGAGTCCTCGACGGCACCCTCACCAGCGTGACCGGCGCCAAGGGCTTCACCAGCATCGACTTCCCCTCCGCCGACGTCAGCGTCACACCGGTGTGGGTCGAGATCGACCTCGGCGCCGACCGGGCCATCGGCTCCGTAACCCTGCACCCCCGCACGGACACCAGCGCAGCCGGCGGCGGCACAGCAGGCTTCCCCGTCGACTTCACCATCCAGACCCGACCCGACGGATCCACCACTTACACCACCGCCCGCACCATCACCGCCGAACCCAACCCTGGCGGAGCCGCGCAGACTTACACCATCACCGCCGCCACCGGCCGCTACCTACGCCTCACCGCCACGAAGCTCGGCAAGCCCGCCTCCGACGAGACCACCAAGTACCGCCTCCAACTCGCCGAGGTCCGCATCAGGTAGCAGGCCATCCCGAAACGGGCGGCGGTGCTGGTCCCTCACCACGACCTCACCGCCGCGGGCCCCCGGAGAGAGCGACGACACGGCCAGGCGGTGACAAGCGGCGGTCTCCGCCGCCCACTACCCCGCACGAGCCGATGGCCTCCGCCCACCTGCCCCACCGCGCTTGGCCGGGCCGAGCGGTCGAGGCAGCGGAAGCAGGCCCGCAGTGGCTGGTCGCCAGGCCATGCAGGCCCAGCCCGCAGGCGACCTTCCCGTGCAGGTCATCGCGGTTCCTGAAGCGTCTTGAGATCCGACAGTCCGTGCAGGGCCTGCAGCGATCTGGCCCGGACATCAACAGGCAACACCCCGACGCAGCCACAACCGACGGCGCCTCGACGAAGCTGCTGGATGAGCCATGCAACCCCACTGGAGCCGTCTCACCCTGGACTACCTGTTCGAGATGGAGGTGCGTGCCTGCGCCCTTCGGGAGGGATCTCCAGCCCCGACGCGCCGCAGCCGCAGTTCTAGGGGATGAACGGACGCGTTTCCCCCAGGGTGCGGCCGAAACGGCTCCGGAAGACCCGGGTGAAGTGGGCCTGGCTGGCGAAGCCCCAGCAGTGGGCGACTTCGGCGGTCGTCAGGTGCCGGGAGCCGGGATCGGCGAGCACCTGCCGTGCCTTGCCGAGCCGCTGTTCGAGAACGTACTGGGAGGGGCTCACCCCGGTCGGCTGGAAGATACGACTGAGGTGCCGCGCGGACACTCCGATCGCCTCCGCGACCCGCCCCGAGCTCAGCCCGGGGTCGGCAAGGTGCCGGGCTGTGCAGTCCTCGGCCACCGCCAGCTGGGAGAGCATGGCGGGCGGCGCGGAACCCCCAAGCCTCGGTGCGGCCAGCGTACGGACGAGGTCCAGCACGGTGGCATGGGTGCTGACCGAGTCCTCGCCGCCCTCCCCCGTCACTCAGTCGGCCAGTACCGCCTCCAGTGCGGAAGTGTGCGCACCTTCGGCCGCCGACCCCTGCCGAGCAGTATCGGCGCGGACACCTCGCCGGGGGCACATTGCGCGGCGAACACCTCACGGGGGATGTCCACCAGCAGCTGCCGCATGGGAGAGGGGAACCCGAACAGAGAGGGCCGCCGCATGTCGTAGAGGATCAGGTCACCCGTCTGCAGGGTGACGCAGCCGCCCTCGTGGAAGAACACCCCGCAGCCTGCTGTCGGCAGCGTGACGAAGATCGAGTCCTCCGGCAGGGTCTGACGGGTCCGTGGGGTCCGTTCGATGACGTGCTCGTTGCCGGCGATCTCTGCCAGCCGCAGGTCGCCCGGCTCGACGTTCGTCTCCGTGGCCAGCAGGCTCTCCTGCGAGTACGACGAGCAGGTCAAGCCCACCAGAGCCTGTCGGTCGTGTTCCTCCCAGAAGTCGATGCGGTCCGCCGGATCGACCCACTGCGACACGCAGGAGACGATAGGCAGGGCGGTTTCTATCGGAACCTGGCGGCGTTCCGGGAATGCCACCGCCGGGGGCTCGCGCACTACGGCGGGGTGCCCGGCGTGATCGTCTACGACCGGACCAAGACCGTGGTTTGCCGCCATGTCGCCCCCGGCGAACTAGCCACAGATCGTCAACGGGCTGCAAACCAGCCATGAGATCTACAGCCACTTCCAGAACGGCGGCCATCACCGCGACCGGTCCCTCCTGGTCAAAATCGTGGTAGCGCCTGAGTCCGGCACCGCTCGTGATCGCATCATCCGGGCGACCAACAGCCAGACCCAACTGCCGGCCGGCGCCCTGCGAGCAACCGAATCCATCCAGAAGGACATCGAGGAAAGCCTCAACCATGCGGGCGGCTACTACTACGAGCGCCGTGCCGGCTACTACCGCAACCTCGGCTTTCCACTCGACCGCGTCGTCAGCATGGCCCGGCTCGCACGCGAGTTCACCGCTTTCGTCCTGCGCGAGCCACACACCGCGCTACGGCACTCGGACGCTCTGCTCCTCGACGACCAGCACTACGCCCGGATCTTCTCGCCACGCCAAGACCTGGACATCTACCGTCTCTGCCTCGACGTCCACACCCGGCTGCGGACCTTCCTGGCCCGGTACGGGGAAGACCGACCGCTGCTGGGCGACTCTGTGGAGAACTGGCTCCACCCACTCGCCGCAATGTCGGCGTACACCCTCACACGGCTACGGCAGCCCACGCCGAGGGACCTTCTGAACATCGATCTCGATCACCTGAGTGACGACCTCATGTCCCGCATGACGGGCACTCTCGAGCAGACTTTCAAGGGCGTCCTGCGCCGCAGCAAGGCTGGCGGAGTCGATCGCATCGCCCGTACCGCCGGCTTCACCACCAAGATCCGCCAGGCGGTCGTATCTCAAAGTCGGTATCACATCGAAGGCTGAACCCCTGATCGTGACGCCCTGCGGGCGTATGGCTGTCAACCTTCAGTCTTGTCCCCACTGATCGATCACGGCTCCTGTTCATCATGGCGCCCACGGAAGGCCTCTCGTCCACGGCTGTCTCCTCCCGATCAGTGCCGACCGGGGCGAGGAACGTCGCGAGTGGCTTTCGCCAGGACGGTCAGGCGGCGGTGGTACTCGTCCTCGTCGATCTCGCCTCGGGCGAAGCGTTCGGCAATGATCTGCTCAGGGGTGGGTTCGAGCGGCCGGCTGTCGGCACGGTCGCTGCTCACTCCTGGCCTCGCCAACGCGCGGTACAGGAGGACGCCCAAGGCGATGATCACGGCCCAAAAGAAGATCATGCCGGCGGACATGGCGAACCAGCCCCATCCGCTGACATCGTGGTCGTACCAGAACATGAGGGTGACTCATCCCCTTTGGGACGCCGGGAACAGTGCGCCCGGTGCCTGCTGCTTTCGAAGTGCCCGCTCCTTACGTTCGCTCGGGCCACCGAGCACGTCATGAGCCGGTGAGGCCAACGCGAGGGACCGATGGGCCCTCATCGCATTCGAGTGTGCTCAGGGGCGTGTCGCAGCGGACGACCGCGATGGCGCGAACAGGGTTGGTATGGCCCTGGTGGCAGGGCCATACGTCCCCTGTCGCGGGGCCGGCGCGCCGGGATGTGATGGACGGGGGTCAGGCCTCAGGCAGCAATGTCGGACGGACAGAGGTGGCCATGAACCGCTCCGCCTTCATCACCCGGCTGCGCTCTCTGACCGTGGCCGTTGCCTCGGCACGGCTGGAGCCCGCCTTCCTGGCCGTCACGGCAGCGGCCCTGACCGCGGGGGGTGCTGCCTGGCTCGCCGGTGACGAGGGTCTCGCCGACCTCCTGTGGGGTCTGGGTACCTTGGCCGCGGTCCTACCAGCGGTGGGCTGGGTGCTCGCCGCACTTCGTCACGGCCGTGCGGGCGTCGACCTGATCGCGGTTCTCGCTCTCGGTGGCACCCTCGCCGTCCATGAGTACCTGGCCGGTGCGCTGATCGCGCTGATGCTGGCCACCGGTCGTACCCTTGAGGCAGCAGCCCGGCGGCGAGCCTCGCACGATCTGCGTGCCCTGCTGGAGCACGCGCCCCGCTCAGCACGCCGCCGGACAGCGGCTGGCGTCGCCACGGTTCCGCTGGCCGAAGTCGCTGTAGGTGACCTGCTCGTCGTGGGTCCTGGCGAGGTTGTCCCGATCGACGGGCAGGTGGCGGATTCCGTGGCCAGCCTCGACGAGTCTGTGCTCACCGGCGAGTCCCTGCACGTCGAACGGGCGGCGGGTGACATGGTCCGTAGTGGGGTGGTCAACGCCGGCGGCGCCTTCGAGCTGCGGGCCACGGCAACCGAGCAGGACAGCACCTACGCCGGAATCGTGCGACTCGCCAGGCAGGCCGGGGCCGAATCGGCACCCGTGGTCCGGCTGGCCGACCGCTACGCGGCGTGGTTCCTTCCCCTCACCCTCGCGGTGGCGGGACTGGCCTGGCTGCTCAGCGGCTCGGCGGTCCGAGCGGTCGCGGTGCTGGTGGTCGCCACCCCTTGTCCGCTGCTGCTGGCCGCACCGGTGGCCATCGTCTCGGGGATCTCCCGCGCCTCACGCCTGGGAGTCGTCATGCGGGACGGCGGCGCCCTGGAGAACCTGGGCCGGGCCCGCACCCTGCTGCTCGACAAGACCGGCACCCTCACCCGCGGCCGCCCTCGCGTCCTGGACGTGGTCGCCGCACCGGGGTGGCGGCCTGCGGAGGTGCTGAGGCTGGCCGCGTCGCTGGACCAGTACTCCCCGCATGTCCTGGCCGAGGCGATCGTCGGCGCCGCGCAGGAGCGGAAACTGGTCCTGTCGGTGCCGTCCGAGGTCACGGAGAAACCTGGTCGAGGTGCTTCAGGCACCGTGGACGGGCACCGGTTGTCCGTCGGCCGCATCGACGCGTCCGGCGCCCGCCTGTCCTGGGCGAGGGCGGTGGACAACCGGGCGCTTCTCGACGGTGCTGCCGTGGCCTGGCTGACCGTCGACGCTCGTTCGGTTGGTGCGGTGCTGCTTCGGGATCCGCTCCGCCCCGACGCCCCGCGCACCCTGCGCCACCTGCGGGGCGCGGGCATCGAGCGGCTGCTGATGCTGACGGGCGACCGCGCGGAGCCAGCCCGTGAGGTGGGCGCCGTCCTCGGCCTGGACGACGTCCGCTCCGGGCTCGACCCGGCCGGCAAGGTCGCCGTGGTACGGGCCGAACGCGAACGCGCGGTCACCGTCATGGTGGGCGACGGTGTGAACGACGCCCCCGCGCTGGCCGCCGCGGACATCGGTGTGGCGATGGGTGCCCGCGGCTCCACCGCCTCCTCGGAGGCCGCTGACATCGTGCTGACCACCGATCGCGTGGACCGGCTCGCCGACGCCGTGTTCATCGCCGTACGGGCCCGGCGGATCGCCGTGCAGAGCGCCCTGGGCGGGATGGCGATGTCCCTGGTCGCGATGGCCGCAGCCGCCTTCGGCCTGCTACCACCCGCCGGCGGCGCCCTCCTCCAGGAGGCCATCGACGTGGCGGTCATCCTGAACGCCCTGCGCGCGCTGCGTACGGACCAGGTCACACAGCCGGCACTGGCACCCGCCACGGAGGCGCTCATCCAACGCTTCGCCTCGGAACACGACGATCTTCAGGATGTGCTCGAAGCGGTGCACAGCGCGGCTGACCGCCTCTCCGACGGACCCGGACCGCAGGCTCTGGCGGCCGTCGAGGAGGCACACAGGCTGCTCACCGATCGCCTGCTGCCTCACGAGTACGCCGAGGAGCACGAGCTCTACCCCGCCCTCGCCCCCGCTCTCGGCGGCTCGGAGGCCACGGCCACCATGAGCCGGGCCCACACCGAGATCGAACGCCTCTCCCGCCGCATCGCCACCCACCTGCAGCTGGCCTGCGCCGAAGGCGGCCTGTCCCCCGGCCAGCTCGACGACCTGCGCTCCTGCCTGTACGGACTGCACACCGTCCTGCGCCTGCACTTCACGCAGGAG
Source organism: Streptomyces sp. NPDC006655 (assembly GCF_040703965.1). Taxonomy (NCBI): domain Bacteria; kingdom Bacillati; phylum Actinomycetota; class Actinomycetes; order Kitasatosporales; family Streptomycetaceae; genus Streptomyces; species Streptomyces sp. NPDC006655. The sequence continues at coordinate 10,566 of NZ_JBEYJU010000115.1, forward strand.
GAGGAGAGCTACTTCTCGCTGGCCCAGTGAGATCCGACAGGGGTTCGTGCCGGAGAGCTCCGCCCCGGAGGGCCATTCGGCCCGCGCGGTGCCCGGTCAGCCCCTGTGCGGCCGTGGCCCGTCGCCGGACGCTGAACGCGGGATCCTCCGGAGGGAGAGTTCGTGATGACCGGCGTCCAGGAAGCCCCGGCCTATGCCCTGCTCGCCGACGGAACCACCGTCCGCCTACGGCAGGCGGGTCCGGCAGATCGGCAGGCAGTGCAGCGGCTGTACGAGGGGATGTCACCTCAGAACCTGCGGTTGCGGTTCTTCTCCGTCAATCCCGCCTCAGCCCGGCAGGCCGCCGAGCGGGTGGCCGGGGGCGAACGCTCCGGATACCGCGCGCTGGCCGCCGAGTACGACGGGCGGCTCGTGGGGCTGGCCGAGTACGAGGTCCTGCCAGGCGGCAGCACGGCGGACATCTCGCTGGCCGTGGCCGACGACTGGCACCACCGCGGTGTGGCCACCCTCCTGCTGGAACACCTCGCGGACGCCGCACGCACGGCGGGCATCACCGCGTTCAGCGCCGACGCCCTGGCCGAGAACCACGGCGTGCTCAAGGTCTTCCACGACCTGGGCTTGCGCGTCACCCGTCACTTCGACGGACCCGAGGTGCACTGCACGGTCGATCTCACCGAGGACGAAACCTACTTGAACGCCGTAGAGTCCCGAGGCGGGCTGGCCGACATCGCCAGCCTACGGCCGTTGCTGCGCCCCGGCACCGTCGCGGTGATCGGCGCAGGCCGCAAACCGGGGTCCGTCGGGCGCGCGATCCTGCGGAACATCGACGACGGTTCCTACACCGGGCGGCTGTTCGCCGTGCATCCGGAGGCTGCCGCGATCGCCGGGGTACACGCCTGCCGGTCCGTCGCCGACCTCCCACAGGTGCCAGACCTGACCGTGATCGCGGTACCCGCCGCAGCCGTTGCCGAGGTGGCCGAGGAATGCGGGAGAGCCGGCATACACGCCCTGCTCGTGGTGTCCGCGGGCCTGGGCACGCACCAGAGTCACGCCCTGATCGACGCGTGCCGACGCCACGGCATGCGGCTTGTCGGCCCGAACTGCCTGGGCCTGGCGAACACGGAGAACGACGTCCACCTGGACGCCACCTTCGCCGCCCGGCACCCCGGGCCCGGCACCGCCGGTGTCGCCGTACAGTCCGGGGGCCTCGGTATCGCGCTGCTGGACGGGCTGGCCCGGCTCGGCATCGGCGTGTCGACCTTCGTCTCGCTCGGCGACAAGTACGACGTCAGCGGTAACGACATGCTCCAGTGGTGGGAGAGCGACGGGCACACCGACCTGGCGCTGCTGCACCTGGAGTCCTTCGGTAATCCCCGCGCCTTCTCGCGCACCGCCCGCCGGGTGGCACGAGCGATACCGGTGCTGACCGTGGACGCGGGACGGTCCGAGGCCGGACGGCGGGCCGCAGCCTCGCTCACCGCGGCGGCGGCCACCCCGACCATGACCCGGCAAGCCCTGTTCACCCAAGCCGGCATCACCGCCACCCGCACCATCGGTGAACTCCTGGACACCGCCGCCCTGTTGCATGCCCAGCCGCTGCCTCACGGAACTAAGGTCGCCGTCGTCAGCAACGCGGGCGGGATCGGCGTCCTGGCCGCCGACGCGTGCGTGGACGCCGGACTCGTGGTACCGCGGCTCGCCGCCGACCTTGTGGACGAACTCCTCGCCCTGCTGCCCGGCGGCGCCACCGCAAGCAATCCCGTGGACGTCGCGGCGGCTGTCGGCGAGGAGCAGCTGGAGGCGTGCATTGGCCTTTTGGCCCGGCACGGCGCAGTCGACTCCGTCCTCGTGAGCCTGGTCCCCACGGCGGTCGCCACGGCCACCGGAGAAGACCTGGTACGCGCCCTGACCTGGGCCTCCGGCTCGCTCGCCCGCCCCGTCGTCGCGGTGCTTCCCGCTCAAGCGGCCCGCGTCGAGCTGCTGCCTACCGCCGGCAAGGGCACCGTGCCCGCATACTCCGACGCCGAGGACGCCGCCCGCGCACTGGCCCACGCCGCAGCCCGCGCCGACTGGCTCGCCCGGCAGCCGAGCGCCGTACCGAAGTTGCCGGACGTGGAGACCGTACGCGCGAAGGACCTGGCTACTGCCTACCTGGAGGCCCATCCGGAGGGCGGCTGGCTCGACCCTCAGACCACGGCTGTGCTCCTGGGCTACTACGGCATCCGACAGATTCCTTGGGCGTGGGCCCGGGACGGGAATGAGGCGGTCGCAGCGGCCGAACGGATCGCCGGACCTGACGGACGGGTGGTCATGAAGGCCTACTGGCCGGGTCTGGTGCACAAGAGCGAGCAACACGCCCTCCACCTCGACCTGCAGAACGCCTCACAGGTCAGGGCCGCCCATCGCGATCTGGTCACCCGGTTCGGTGACCGGATGACCGGAGTGGTCGTCCAGCCGCTCGCCGAACGCGGCACCGAACTGTTCGCCGGACTCGTCCAGGACGAGGTCTTCGGCCCCCTCGTGGTGTTCGGCTTGGGCGGTACGGCGACCGAACTGCTCGCCGACCACGCCGCCCGCCTCGCCCCGCTCACCGACCTCGACGTGCACGACCTGCTCACCTCCCCGCGCTGCGCTCCCCTGCTGTACGGCTATGCCGGCAGCCCTGCCGTCAACCTCGGCGCCCTGGAGCAACTCCTGCACCGCCTCTCCCGGATGGCCGCGGACCTTCCCCAGCTGGCGGAGGCCGACCTCAACCCTGTGCTGGCCGGCCCACACGGCGTCACCACCCTCGACGCTCGCGTACGGCTGGTTCCGCGCCGACCCCACGACCCGTACCTGCGCCGACTGCGCTGACCGGGCCACGACCTTCGCAAAGGAAGACAGCCATGAAGCCAACGAAGATCGGTGCCGTCATGAGCAACGACGTCGTCACCGCGCAGTACGGCACCCCGTTCAAGGACGTCGTCCGCCTCTTGCGTGAACACGGCATCAGCGGGCTGCCCGTGATCGACGAGGACGACAAGGTCATCGGAGTCGTCTCCGAGACCGATCTGATGCAGCGCCAGGCACGGTCGGGTGAATCCGGTGGCCGCCTCGACGTCTGGGCGTGCAAGCTCCGCCGCCGTACACGCGAGAGCTCCGCACGCAGCCGGGCTCGTACGGCCGGCGGAATCATGTCGGCACCCGCGGTAACCGTGCGTGCCGAAGCCTGCTTGCCGGAGGCCGCCCGGCTGATGACTCGGCACGGCGTCGAACGTCTGCCGGTGGTCGACGAGGAGGACCGGCTCGTCGGCATCGTCACCCGCCGCGATCTGCTCCAGGTCTTCCTGCGCACCGACGACGAGATCCGGCGGGCGGTACAGCGCGAGGTGCTCGCCGACGCACTCTGGCTCACCCCGCACACCGTGGACGTGGCGGTCTGCGAAGGTGTGGTCACTCTGTCCGGGCAACTGGAACGCCACAGCGATGCCGCCGTCGCCGTCGCCATGACTCGTCGCATCGACGGTGTCGTGGACGTGGTCGACGACCTCACCTACCGCTTCGACGACAGGCACGGACAGCCCGCCGGGCCGGCCGCGCACGGGGTGGCCGACGACTGGCTGCGCCGGTTGTGAGAAGTCCTGGACAGACCGGGGCGGTCCGTGCGCTGGCTGTGCGGTCCACCTCATCGGGCCATTGGGCCGGGCGGCCCCGCGGATTGGACGCGGCGGCCCTCTACCGGGGTGGGTCGCCTCATGGTGTGGGCATGGCGCCTGGACCGGCCGGGTCCCGTCGCGTCGTGCTCAGCGGACGAGCACATGCTCCCCGGAGCGCGGTACGACCGCCGTCCGGCCCAGTTGGCGGTCGATACGGTCTCGGAGTGCCGCGGCCGCGTCCGGTTCGCCGTGCACCAGGTACGTCGTATGTGGTGCTGGGGCGTCGCGCAGCCAGCCGATGATCTGGCCGGCATCGGCATGCGCCGAGAAGTGCGGTACGTCGGCGACCGTCGCCCTGACCGGAACGTACTCGCCGAACATCTTCAGCACCCGGGCTCCGTAGACGAGGTCCCGGGCGCGTGTGCCTTGCGCGGCGAAGCCGACGACGACGACCGAGTTGCGCGGATCGGGCAGAATGCGGCGCAGGTGGTGCAGGACACGACCGCCAGTGGCCATGCCCGAGGCGGAGACGATGATCGCCGGGCCGCCGGAGCGGCTGATGTCGATGGATTCCTGAACGGTGCGCACGGCGAGGAACGGCTCGGGCCTGAGCGCGACACCGCCCTCCGCGGTGATCTCGGGGCGGAGTTCCGGAGCTCGGGTCAGGACGGCGTCCCGGTAGACGTCCAGCGCGGCCAGTGCCATGGGGCTGTCGACGTAGACGGGGACGGAGGCCGGCAGGCGGCCCGCACGGCGCAGTTCGGCGAGTTCGTGCAGGACGACCTCGGTGCGGTCCAGGGCGAACGCCGGGATGACGGCGGTGCCGCCGCGGGCGAGCGTCCGGTTCAGCACACCGGCGAACCGGGCCCGGCCCGCCTCCGGCTCGTGCTGCCGGTTGCCGTACGTCGGCTCCATGAGCAGTACGTCTGCGCCAGAAAAGGGCTCCGGCGGGAGCAGGAGGGGGTGGCCGGGGCGGCCGAGGTCGCCGCTGACAGCGAGGGCGTGACCGTCCTCCAGGGTGAGGCGTGCCCAAGCCGAGCCGAGGATGTGGCCGGCGGTGGCGTCAGCCGGGTTCCGGTGGCCAGGTCGGTCTTCGTGCCGGTCGGTACGGGATCGAGTAGCTTGAGGGTGCGGTCCACGTCGGAGCCGTCGTACAGGGGTTTGGCGGGCCGGTGCCTGGACCAGCCGTGCTCGTTGGCGTGCTGAGCGGCCTCCATCTGCAGCTTCGCGCTGTCCCGTAGCACGATCTCCATGAGGCGGGCGCTGAACTCCGTCGTCACGACCCGGCCGCGAAAACCGTGGCGGACCAGCCGCGGCAGGTAGCCGCAGTGGTTCAGGTGGGCATGCGTGATCGCGACGGCCTCGATGTCCCCCGCGTCGCAGGGCAGGCCGCGCCAGTTGCGTCGGCGAAGGTCGGCGAGGCCCTGGAAGAGGCCGCAGTCGACCAGGATCCGGGCATGGTCGCTCTCGACCAGGAACTTGCTGCCGGTGACCGTGCCCACGCCGCCGAGGAAGGTGAGCAGCGCGGGGCGGGGCCGTACGGCCGGCCGGGACCCGGCGGAGTCGTCCAGGGCGGTTGTCATGGGCTCGGACTCCTCGCGATTACCGCCGCATCGGGGCCGATCGGCCCTGGTGGGCCACGGCCCCACGCGCCGCGGTGACCCTGTGCCGGACGATCTCGTCCTCGACTCGCTCCACGAGCAGGTCCACCACGTCGTTGACGGGTGGGGACAGTCCCGGTCCGAGCGAGGTGTCGGCGGCCTCGACGGCGTACGCCACCAAATGACCGGGCAGCCGCTTCACCTCCCAGGCCACCTCGACGGCCTCACCGAGTCCGCGTGCGACCATGGCATTCGGCCGGTCCAGTTGGCGGGCGCCCAGCTCCAGGCGGTGGACGTGGCCGGGGTTCCCCGGTCGGGTGCGCGCGGCCTCCAGGACGACGGTCAGATCCGTGTGGTCCCACAGCCGGATCAGCCGTCCCGGATCGAGGTCGCACTCCACGAGTACGGTACCCGGCGGCAATGGCCTCTCCAGCGCCCGCTCGCGCAGGCGGGACAGCACTGCCCTGCCCACCCCCTCGTCGTGCCGGGACGGGTCACCGACCGCGATGACGGCGATGCGCGTGGAGACGCTCATGATCGTTCTCCCTCCACTGCGGGTGTGTCCAGCGTGCGTGGACCGGCGGGTGGGGCGCATGGGCCGAAGAGGCCTGACAAAGGGCCAGGGCGGCTCTTTCGGGTATGCGGCACCGGCTCGGTTCGGGTGGATGGGCACCGGCCCGGCGACACCCCGCGCGGTATGAACCGAAGGGCCCACGACCGGGTCCGGGCGGCCCGTGGTGCCGGCTCCCGAGGTCGCGCACGCTGGGATCGACAGCCCATGAAGGGAGCCGGCGCGATGACCTCCGCAACCATCATGAGCACGGCACTTGAGCCCGTGCACCGCGAACGGCTGATGCGCCTCGCCCGCGAGGTCTCCTTCGCGGCCGGGACTCGCTTGTTCGAGGGGGGTCGGCACGCCGACCGTTTCTGGATCGTCCGGACCGGAACCGTCGCCCTCGATCTGCATGTGCCCGGCCGCAGGCCGGCCGTCGTCGAGACGCTCGGGCACGGCGAACTCGTCGGCTGGTCCTGGCACTTCCCGCCCCACATCTGGCACCTGGGCGCCGAGGCGATGACCCCGGTGCGGGCCTGGGAGTTCGACGCCGAGGCGGTGCGTGCGATGTGCGCCGCGGATCCCGCGTTCGGACGGGCCGTAGCGGTGTGGGTGGGTTGTGTGGTCGCCCAGCGGCTGCACGCCACCCGGGTCCGGCTGCTCGACCTGTACGCCCCTTACAGCAGCGGTGACCTGTTGCGACCGCCCGCCCGCTCCGTCCGGCCGAACGGCCTCGGGAGGAAAGCATGGAAAGCAGCCCGCACCGGGTAAGTGACGTGATGACGCATGCCGTCGTCGCGGTGGGCCGCAAGGCCCTGTTCAAGGACATCGTCGAACGCATGGAGGAGTGGAAGGTCAGTGCCCTTCCCGTGCTGGAGGGCGACGGGCGGGTGATCGGGGTGGTATCCGAGGCCGACCTGCTGCCGAAGGAGGAGTTCCGGGACAGCGACCCGGACCGGTTCACCCAGCTGCGCCGCCTGACCGACCTGGCCAAGGCCGGGGCGGTGTCCGCCGAGGAACTGATGAGCACCCCGGCCGTCACCGTCCACGAAGACGCCACGCTCGCCGAGGCGGCACGGATCATGGCCTTGCGGCATGTCAAGCGGCTGCCCGTGGTGAGTGCCGAGGGCATCCTCGAAGGCGTGGTCAGTCGCGCGGATCTGCTGAGGGTGTTCCTGCGTCCCGACAACGCCCTGGCGGACGAGATCCGCCGCGACATCGTCGACGTTCTCTTCCCGGCCCCGGTCGAGCCCGTGCACATCATCGTCCGCGAGGGCGTCGCGACGTTGACGGGACGCGTCGGGGACGCCGCACGGATTCCGCTGGCCGCGCGCCTCGTCCAGGGTGTGGAAGGGATCGTGGGCGTTGACTGCCGACTTACCGCCGTCGGCTCCGACGCCGGGTGACGCCCTCAGCGCGCACCCGGTCGGCGTTCGTCGATGCGTCCGACCGCCCAGCTCCCTCGACCGTGGGGCTGGGCCTTCGCTGTGTCGTGGGACTGAGCCCTCGTGGGACTGAGCCCTCGTGGGACTGAGCCTTTGGCCGTTGCCCTGCCTGCTGCTGCCGTGCCTCTCCCTTCCGGCGTTGCTGATCAACCTCTGCCCCCGCTCCGCTTCCGCCACTCGGGTCCGACCTGCTCCCATTCCTCGTCCCACTCGGCCAGGCGCCGCCGAAGGAGCCGCGTACGGATCAGCCATCCGCCCGCCCAGATCGTCGCGCCGGTCGGCGGAGCCACAAGGGCGCCGGTCAGAACCACCTGCCGTGCGCTGGACGGGCGCGGACGGCAAGGTGCACACCGGCCAGGCGAAGATCTTCCCGGGTTCTCCCGCGGGCAGCAGGCTCACCGTGTGGACGGACGGTGCTGGCCGGGTCGTCTCCTGATGAGGCTTCGCCAAAATCCCCACGGCCGATCTTCGCCCCAGTTCGTCCGCTGGTGAATCGAGTGGGGAGGGTGGGGAGCGAAGAGCGCGCCCTGCCGGTGCTGGTGCGGAAAAGCCGTTGCCCTGGGACCTGTTAGGGCTGATAGACAGAGGTATGGACGACAAGATCATGCCCCCGGTCGAGCGGATGCTCGCGGAACGCGCCTGCGAGCGCATCATTGTGGACTTCATCCACCGCCTTGACCTCGGCGACCCGAGTTCGGTGGCCGAGTTGTTCACGCCCGATGGCGTCTGGCACTGGCCTTTCGGGGACCGGCGCATCGAGGGGCGCGAGGCCCTGCGCGCCTACTTCGCCTCTCGCCCGGCGGACAGGCTGTCGCGCCGTCTGATGACGAACATCCTGGTCACGGTGGAGTCCGAGGCGACAGCGCGGGCGGTCTCGTATCTGACGACATACCGGGTCGATGGCTATTCAGGTGGGATGATCGAGCCCAGGCTCCCGGCGAACGTCGGCCACTACGAGGATGTCTTCCGCAAGATCGACGGCGCGTGGTTCCTCACCAGCCGCACTGTCTTCCTCCCCTTCGGTGGCGAAACGCAACGGCTCCCCGTCGCGGATGCATCACAGGCCTGACGACACCGCTTTGTGGCCCGGCGACCGTTAGGTCGCCGGGCCACGATGATCGGTGAGGGTCAGCCAAAGTCGAGCGCGTAGTAGGCGCGAAGGACGTGGTTGATCTCGGGGACCAGGTCGCTGATGGTGATGTTGTCGGACCAGCAGTGCGGGATGTCGCCGACCCAGCAGACGCTGTCGGGCTGGTCCACGGTGGTCGAGAAGACGAAGGTGCGGGTGCCGTTGTCGGCGTCGACGATGCCGAGGAACGCGGTGATCTTCGCGTTCGAGTAGCCGAGGGCTTGCGCGAGGATGCGGTGCAGGCCGTCGACCACGGTTTCCCCGGGCAGAACAGGGCCGGCCGGAAGGTCCCACGCCGGTGGCGTGTCCAGGTCCCCGGTCGCCGTGCGGACGAGCAGGAACTTGGCGTCGTGCTCGATCAGCGCGGCCGCGGCGAGGTCGGTGACGCCGTCGCTGTGGCTGCGGGTGACCAACTCGTCGACTTGGTCGGCAGTAAGGAGGCGCAGCTTCCGGCGCGGCGTGACGTGCTGGAACCGATCGACGCGGCAAGGGACCCTCTCGGGCCATGGAAGACCCTGAACGCGATGCTGGCCGAGAATCCGCCGCCGCCGCACCACGGGGTCCTGCTCAAGCAGTTCGCAGAGATCGGCATCGGTCCCGGGATCGACGTCGAAGCCCAGCCCGAAGCCGTCAAGCAGAGCCTGATCCGGGCCGCGGCCACCGGCGTACCCATGCTCGAACAGCAACTGCTCAGTGGCGAATGGGCCCATGTCGTCAACGGCTGGCGCTACCCGCCACCGCAGATGGGACGGTTCGGGGACGACTTCCTGCGGCGAGCCGCAGAGCAGTCCCTGGTCGGTGTCGCCGCAAACGATCCCGAGGAAGCGGTCTACCTGGCCGCCTTCCACGACGCGGACGGCGCCAAGCTGTCCACCGGCCGCTATGAACTGCGCTTCGCGCCGGGAAATCTCCCTCCGGTCGACGCGTTCTGGTCCCTCACCGTCTACGGTGAGGACAGGAACCTGGTCCCCAACTCGATCGGCCGATACTCCATCGGTGACCGAACCCAGGGACTGGTCATGGACGCAGAGGGAAGCCTGACCATCCGCTTGCAGCCTGATTCCCCGGGGGCTGCCGAGGAGTCCAACTGGCTGCCCACACCGGCACAGGGCATCTGGTTCATCGCACTGCGCATGTACCTGCCGCGTCGGGAAGTCATCGACGCACGCTGGGAGTGCCCGCCGATCCGCCGCGTCGCCTGACGACACTGCCGGACGACCGTGGCGCCGTCTTGACTGCCGCCCGGGCCACGGTCGGTGTGTTCGAAAGACCACTTGCCTCGGCCGGATCTCCGCCGTGGCCTGGTAGGCGGTCCCGCCCACGGTCGGCAGCACGGCGGCCTGTTCGTACGTAAGGTCCACCGGTTTGAGCACGACCGCCTTCTCCGGGGCCGTCACCATCTCGGCGAACGCCCCCGCCTGCCGGAACCGAGCCACGCAGAGTACCGCGTCGCCGGCCTTCAGACGGGTGAGCCCGACGCCGACCGCCTCGACGACTCCCGCGAAGTCGCGCCCCATCGCCCGGGGAAAGGAGCGGCCGGTCATCAGCTTCAGTCTCGACGTTACGCACCTTCCAGTCCGGAGGCCGCCGCCCGGACGCGGACGAGAACCTCATCCGGACCCGGGTGTGGTGGCTCGAACTCAGCGAGCCGCATCACCTCCGGGCCGCCGTGGCGGTCGTACTGAAGGCGCTTCACGAGGCGTATTCGTTCGAGATCTCGGTGGCGTAGTTCTTCCAGAGCGGTTGCATGGTCTCGGCGTTGACGGGCTGCCCGGAATCGATCATGGCTTTGAAGTCGCGGAAGTACTGCACATACAGGTCCGGCGTGAAGGTGTTCAGCATGACCGCGTTGTCGTCGCCGACGTTGGCGAACGTGTGCGGCGCCCCGGTCGGCACGATGACCCAGGTGCCCGGCCCGGCGTCGTAGTGGTCCTCGCCGACGGTGAACCGGAAAGTTCCCGCCAGCACGTAGAAGCCCTCGTCATGCTGGGCGTGGCGATGCTGCAACGGGCTCGGGGTGCCCGGCGGAATGGTGACCTCGGCGAACCCCAGCCGGTGGTCGGTGTGCTCGCCGTTCTCCAGGATGCGGATCTGCTGTGCCCCGCTGCCGAGGATCTCGCCCTCACCGGGGCGGACGATGTTTACCTTCGCCACGACTTCTCCTATTGCTCTTGCGTGCCTTGGTCACCACCATCCTTTTCCGGGCCGGCTGTGCGTGTCTTGGTCGTCTGTGCACGGTTGCTGGTTACCAGTGCGCGGGCGTTGTAGCCGTACGTCGCCTTGAAGAGCTTGCTGAAATGGGTGGGGTCGGAGAATCCCCACCGGGCGGCCACGGCGGTGACAGTACGTCCGCTTCTGGTCAGCTCGGCTCGGCAGCGCTCCAGGCGGCGACGGCGGATCAGGGCCGCGACGGTGAGCGGCTGGTCCTCGAACAGCTTGTGCAGCCGGCGTACGGATATGTGGTGGGCGGCGGCGATACCGGGCGGGGACAGATCGGGATCGGCCAGCCGGGCCTCGATGTAGCCGGTGATCCGGTCCCGCAGCCACTCGTCCGGGGCCGGTCGTTCGTCACCGAGCCGGGCCTCCAGTGCGACCGCGATCAGCTCGACGACGGCCGCCGCCGACCGCAGCGCCTCCGCCTCGCGGAACCCGGTCGCCGACCGCGCCGCCTCACTGGCCAGCACGGAGACGAGAGCGCCCGGGCCGTGGCTGCCGTCGATGCGTACGCCGATGAGCCGGTCGAGCTCCGCGGGCCGGATCCGCAGCTCCCGGCGCGGAACCAGGATGGTGACGTGCGCCGCGGCGGTGCTCTCGAACCGGAGCGTACGCGTGGGATCGAGCAGCACCAGGTCGGTCGGCCCGAGTTCGGCGTCGCCGTGCCCTTGCTCGATCCGCGTCCGGCCCCAGGTCATCACCTTGACCGCCAGGTTGTCGCCGTCGGAGGCATCGCGCTCCCGGCCGATGCAGGCGCTCTCCGGCGTGTCGAGGGAGACCAGCCGCAGCGGCCCGAGGTCGCGGGTGGCGATCCGGCCCCGGAAGCCGGCCCCGGCCAGCTTGTTGACCAGCGGCGGAAACCCGCTGGCGGCCAGCTCGTCCTGGAACGTCTCAAGGTTGCCGATCACCGGTCGACGATAACGGCGGCACTTCTGCTCGGGCACGGTGTTCGGCGGGCGTTGCGGCGGCGCCGGCCCGCATCTGCTCTACGAGGCTCTGGTGCACGCGGTTGACGGCTCGACCTCGTCGGCGGCCGACGGCCGAACGGTGAGCGCAGCACCGATATCGGAATTGGTGCGCCGGACCGGGGCCAGTGCCAGTAGCGGGCCGAGGGCGTCGATCACGCGATGGGCGGTGGAGTGCAAGACGCCGAACAGCGGTGTGACGGCGAACGGTGCGATCCACCCCGGGGCGTGATGCCCTGATCACCTCCATCCCACCTGACCAACGATCACCTGGACACACACTGCACGCTCCAGCTGCCAGCGCAGCGGCGACCGCCAAGCGTGCGACAGCCGAGGCTGATCACCGCTGAACCGGGAGTGCAGAGGCGTTACCCCCTACTCTCCCTGCGTTTGCGCCCGGGATCCGAAATACCTGTACGTCGCTTTCGATTGCTCCTGCAGTAGTGATCATGGGAGGGGGACAGTGGTGACCGACCTGAAGCTGTTCCGGCTGGATACCGATGGCCGAGACATCGAGCTCCGAGGTACGACGGTGGCGCTGGAGATGGAGCTGCAGCGGCGGGGCGAGGCCGGATCGACACTCTGGGGCTGGACGAGAACGGCAGCCCGGTAGTACTCGACTTTACCGACCGCAGGAGCTCACATATCGGCTCTGAACTGCGACGATTCAAAGACTACATGTCCACGACGGCGGGTTGAAATCGTTGCTGTCACTCGTCCGGGTGGACTCATGGGATGGCCCGTCTGCTGTCCGGACCGGCGATCGCCTCCATGTCCTGGAGAATCGCTGCGTCGGCGTCCTGAACGGTCACCCGGAAGGCGTGATTCACGAGGCACCCATCCCGGTCTCGTGCAGCCAGAGCTTGTTGTCCTTGGTGGAGCCGTAGCAGAGGGAGGCGTTGTCAGGAGCGAGCGCAATGGCCTCGGGCGGAGACTCGCCCGCGAGAGAACTCAATGTGATGCTGCGGAGCATCCGGCCCGTGGTCGAGTCCCACAGGCGGATCGAGTAGTCGCTGCTGCTGGTGGCCAGAACGTCACCCCCGCCCCACACCGCATCGGTGATGGCGTCGGTATGGCCGACAAGGGTGTGCAGAAGCTTGCCGGATCCGGCATCCCGCAGCTCCACCGTGTAGTCCTTCGTGACCACCGGCCAGGGATGCGGCCATCGGCTTCCGGAGGCAGCAGCCTTGTGGCCGCTCTTCACGTCCCAGATGTGAACGCCGCCCATGGAATCTATGCCACTGATCTTCGTGCCGTCCGAGCTGAACGCCACGTCATACACCCTGTCAACGTCCTGTCCTATGGTAGTTACGTATCTGTTGCTCCTAATGTTCATCACTTTGATGACGGTTGCTTCGCCACCTTTACCATTCCAGTAATGTTCTACAAAAGCGAAGAGATTGCTGTCGGGACTGAACGCCAGCGCCAGGTAGTGGAAAGGCCGGTCCGGATCATCCTTGATGATGGTGTCCTTGTGAGTTTTCAGGTCCCACAAGTTGATACTAAAATTGCTGGCCGCCGATCCTCCGGTGGCGCCTGCAAGCCTCTTGCCGTCGGGACTGAACCGTAGCAGGGGCATCTGGTCACCCGAGTCGTCACCATTCAAAGTCGCCACGTTGTTGCGAGTTGCCATATCCCAGAGCCTGACAACGCGTGGGCCGTCTGCCGCCAGAGTCTTCCCATCGGGGCTCAGGGCAATGGAGTGCCAGAACTCGTTGCTTCCGAACTCTCTCGGACCGTGGACTGGGTAGAGCCGGTGGAGTGCGTAATTGCCTGCCAAGGAAGCGGCAAGGACCAAGGGAAGCAGAACGGCCAGGAATATGGATCTCGCCCGCCGGACCCTTCGCGCATGCTGCTCGCGCGAGTTCACTCTGGCCGACCCGGTTGCCTTGGATCGGAGGTGACAGGGGCGCGAACCGCAAGTCTGAGGAACACCACGAAACCGGCCAGGCAAGGGCCCAGAGTCAACAGGCCACTGCGTATTCTGAAGAAACCCAGGAAACCGCAGACCACGGCCAGTAAAGCGAATGTGATGAATTTCCGGCTTCTGGCCGAGGATAAGACGAAACGGACATGGTCTCTTGTCGGTCGAGTCCGTGCCGGTCTCTTCCTCTCGGGCAGGGCAGGTGCGGGTCTCGCCGTGGCCGGTTGGTCTTCCCCGCGGGCTCCGGTGCGTATGGCCGTTGCGTTCTTGGCCACTGGGCATTTGCTGGCGGTGTCGGTGCCGCGCTGGTTGGGGTGCGGGAGGTTGCGGGCGATCAGCCTGTGCCTCAGGTGGGGGTACAGCTCCGCGAAGGTCAGCACGGGCGGACCGTCGGTGACCCCCGTGCCGATCAAGTCCAGCAGTTCCCCGGTGAAGGCTGTACAGGTGTCGGCTTGCCCCGCGTGCGCGGTGCGGTCGGCTGCGGTCAGGGTATAAGTGCCTCGTATATCGGTAATGTCGGCTGAGGTTCCCCCGAGATGCGGGGATGGGTGACAGGGGGTCAGATGGGTCTCGCGAGAGGAGCCCAGACGATGCCTGCCCCGAGGAAGTACCCGCTGGAGTTGCGTGAGCGTGCGGTTCGGATGTACCGGACCGCCGAGCCGAAGCCC
>NZ_JBEYJU010000116.1:0-24651 GCF_040703965.1 Streptomyces sp. NPDC006655
CCCCCAGCCTCCGGCCGGGGGGACCCCCAGAGCACGCACCTGACGCCGCGCGGCCGCCCTCCGGGCGACGACGGGAATTGTCAGACAGGCCCTAGACCCGGAACGTGGCCAGGAACGTCTTCCTCGCCAGTTCGTCCGCGGCGTCGGCCCAGGCCGTGGCGGGTGCGGTGATGCGCAGGGAGAAGCTGCGGCCGCCGCCGAGCAGGAAGCCGCGCCCGAAGGTGCGCACCCGGTCGGCGCCGGTCCCCGACAGCCACTCCATGTCCGCCCCTTCGCGGCCCTGGTAGGTGGTCGCCGTGATCTGGCCGATCCGCCGGTACCCGGCCTCCTTCTCCAGCTGGGGTTCGACGTCGTCCCGCCAGACGGCGACCGGGTCGGGACCCGCCTGGGTGCTGTAGGTGACCGCGAGGGTGCGCGGATCGTCGCCTCCCGGGCCGAAGGTGACGCGGTAGGCGAGATCCTTCACCCGCGCGGTGTCCAGGCGCTTCCAGCCGGTGGGAAGCGCCACCGAGAAGCCCTCCGGGGCGGTGTAGCGCCGGAAGCCGGCCGGGAGTGCGCCGGCCGTGGCCGAGGCGGCGGGTGACGCGCTGCGGGCGGGCGGCCCCGAGGCCTTCGAGGCGGAGGGCGAGGAGGAAAGGGAGGGGGAGGGGGAGGGGGAGGGGGAGGCGCTCGGGCTCTTGCCGTCCGTGCGGTTGCCCGGTTCGGAGGCCGTCGCCGAGGTGCTGGGCGCCGAGCCCGCCGAGGAGGTGCCCGGCAGGCCCTGGGTCGCGGCCAGCACCGCCACCGACACGGTCACGACGGCCAGCGCGGTCCCGCCGATCATGGTGACCCTGCTCCACCCGGAGGCCCGGGCGGCCACGTAGGCGCCGCGCAGCCGCGGGACCGGGGCCGGCTGCGGCATCGTGTCGGGGTCCTCGTCGAGGACACGTGTCAGCGCGTCGCGGACCACCGGACGGCTCAGCCGCTCCCGGGAGCTCTTCCGGAGCAGCCCCTGGATCACCTGGGTCAGCGGACCGGCCCGCAGCGGGGTGCGCAGCGGCAGCCGGTCCACGCCCTTCAGGGTCGCGTCGGCGCGGCCGCGGTCCCGGAACGGGGGCCGCCCCTCGACCATCGTGTACAGGATCGCGCCGAGCGCCCACAGGTCGGCGGCCGGCCCGATGCGCTCGTCGCGGGCCTGCTCCGGGGAGGCGTACGACGGTGCGGTGACCCTCGGGGCCAGCGTCGCGCCCGCGAGACCGAATCCGGTGATCACCACCGGGCCCCTGTCACGGACGAAGACCTGGCCGGGACTGAGCTCCCCGTGGGTGTAGCCGTCGCTGTGGGCGGCATCCAGCACGTCGAGCACCTCCAGGCCGATCCGGGCGGTCCGCGCGTAGTCGAACGCGGGTTCCCGGGCCAGGAGTTCGCTGAGCGGTGTGCCGTCGATCAGTTCGGTGACCGTCCAGAGCGCGCCCGCCTCCTCGAAGGCGTCGATCACCATGGCGACCCGGCCGGGCCGCAGCGCGCTCATGACCTCGGAGGAGCGCAGTATGCGGGCGGTGGTCCGGCGCACGGTGTCCGCGTTCGGCGGCTCCGGGAACGCGATCTGGGTCACCAGTCGCGGTCGCTCGGCCTCTACGTCCTCCGCGTACCAGCTGATGCGGTTCGGCTCGCGGTCGGCGACTTCGAGGAGCCGGTACCTTCCGGCGACCAACTCTTGTGCGGAGACATGCGCCTTGACCATCGTCATCCCTCGTCGGAACTCCTGCCTCGTCTTGTGCAGAAGTACGGGGGACGCGCCCCGGTTTGTTCAAAGGATCTGCAACTCCGGGGCGGTTCTTGCCTTTTATTCAATCGGCGGCAGGTACGTCGACTTTGGGAAAACGGCGCATGTCCGAGCCTCGACCTGCGGGTAACCGACGGTAAAAACCCGGCCGTGAGGCGCTCGTCAGTCCAGCCCGAAGCGCTCCGTCCACTCGGCGATCTCCCGGTGCGTCACATTGCCCCCGCACACCACGAGGCCGATCCGCGCCCCGCCCCCGACCCGCTCCAGCACCTGCCGGGCGGCCGGCAGCAGACACCCGGCGGCCGGCTCGGTCCACACCTTGGCGTGCTCGGCGAACTCCAGGCTGCCCCGGACGGCCTCCCGGTCCGCGACCACCAGGACCTCCTCCACCAGCGCCGCCGCATGCTCGTACGTCAGCCGGGACACGGCCGGCGCGCTGAGCGTCGTCACGATCGACGCCCCCCGCACCGGCAGCGGACCGCCCGCCGCCAGGGCCTCGGACATCGCCTGTGCGCCCCGCGTCTCCACACCCCACACCCGCAGGTCCGGACGCCGGGCCCGCAGCGCCACGGCCACGCCCGCGATCAGGCCCCCGCCGCCGATGCTGACGAGCACATCGGTGAGGTCGTCCGCGTCCTCGGCGAACTCCAGGCCCACCGTCCCCTGCCCGGCGATCACGACCGGATCGTCGAACGGGTGGACCAGGGTGAGCCCTTCGTCGCGCAACACGTTCACCAGCTCGAACGCCGAGTCCATCCCGTCGGTCAGCCGCACCGCCGCCCCGGCCGCCTCGACCAGCGCGATCGAGCGGGCGGGTGCCGTACGGGGCATGACCACGGTCGCCTTCACATGGAGCGCCGCCGCCATCACCGCGAGGGCGATGCCGTGGTTGCCGCCGCTGACGGCGACCACGCCGGCCGCCCGCTCGGCCGCGCTCAGCGACAGCAGCTTCGCCGTGGCGCCGCGCGCCTTGAACGAGCCGGTGCGCTGGAGGAGTTCCAGCTTGGCCGTGACGGGGGCGCCGAGCAGCTCCGAGAGACCGGGGCTGGACACCGTGGGAGTGCGGACGACGTGCCCGGCGATCTGCTGGGCGGCGGCTTCGATGTCCGAGATGCCGATCAAGGCGGTTCACCCTTCCGGCGCGGGGGCGGAAGTCCGCGCCTTGGGCACCCTGACCCGGACGGACGCCCCCGGTCAACCCGGACCGGACGGGCCCCGGCGCCCCACCCCCGGCAGGGCCGCCGGGGCCGTCATGGGGGCGGGGCCCACGGCGCCCGCCGTCAGTGCTGCTGGGCCTTCTGCGGGGTCGCCTCGCTCGGCCGGACCACGACGTACCCGTCGCCCTGGAGCATCAGCTGGACCGCCTCGCCCGAACCGCCGCGCAGCATCGACCCGATGGACTGCGAGCGGTGCAGCGAGGTCTCCAGGTGCGCGGTCCAGCCCACCACCGCGTCGGTGTCGACGTAGACCGGGGACTGCGGGGAGACGGGGATCACCAGCGGGTTGCCCTCGCAGATCAGCCCGAGCTTGCCGTACCCGGAGAACACGCTGTTGAACAGGCCGCCGCCGGCTATGCCGGACCCCTTCACGGTCCTGATCTCGTAGGACAGGGACGCGTCGAAGCACAGGACGTTGCGGCCGTTGACCGTGAACTGGTCACCGGGCTCCACCTCGACGATGAAGCAGTTCTGCGCCTCGTGCGCGAACCAGGCCTCGCCCTGGCCCAGCACGGACATCAGCGGCAGCCCCTCGCCGGTGACGGCGCGCTTGAGCATGCCGCCCACGCCCTGGCCCTTGCGCTCGAACCGCAGATTGCCGCGGTGCGCGATCATCGCCCCCTGGCGGGCGTACATCTCGCCGTTCACCGCGTACTTGACGCATTTCGCGTTCTCGATCGTCATGCCCGGCTCGACGGCCGCCACGACCATGTGCTCCGTGGAAAAAAGATCACCCTTCATGCGGGGCATGGTGTCCCGGAGGGATGCGTTCCGCCAAGATCGCGGAAGGTACCGGTTCAGGCACCGAACAACTGCGTCCAGTAGGTGGCCGCCCGGCCGCCACCGGCGAAGCCGGTGCCCATGTGGGTGAACTCCGGCTTGAGGATGTTGGCCCGGTGTCCGGGGCTGTTCATCCAGCCGTCCACCACCTCGGCGGCGGAACGCTGTCCGCAGGCGATGTTCTCCCCTATGGTGCGCCGCCGGGAGCCGGCGGCGGCGGCCCGGTCCCAGGGCTGGGTGCCCTCGGGGGAGGTGTGCGAGTAGAAGCAGCGGGTCGCCATGTCGGTGCTGTACGCCTGGGCGGCGGACGCCAGCTGCGGATCCTCCGCGAGCGGACGGAGCCCCGCCCGGGCGCGCTCCCGGTTGGTGAGGTCGACGACCTCCGCCCGGGTGCGGGACAGCTCGGCCTCGGTGAGGGGCCTGGCCCACAGCGCGGTCCAGTAGGTGTCCCCGTCCCGTGGGCCGCGGGCGTGGGCGAGTCCGGCGTGGGTGAAGGCCGGGTCGAGCAGGGTGCGCCGGGCGTCCTCGGTGGCCAGGCAGTAGTCGACGAACTCGGCCGGGGTGCGGGGACCGGAGACGAGGTGTTCGCCGACCGTGACGTAGGCGAAGCCCGTGTGACTGATCCGCTGGTGCACGGAGACGCCGTCGCCGCTCTCGGTGGTCAGCCGGCCGGCCTCGGCCATCGCCGTGGCGTGGGCGCGGGCCGCCGTGACCAGCCGGGGGTCCGGGGCCACCGGCGGCCGGCCGGCCCGGGCGCGGGCGGAGTTGACCAGGCCCAGGGGACCGTCGGGCTCGGGGAAGGGGGCGGCCGGGGGGCGGCCCGGCGCGGTCGCCGTGCGCTGCGGCGGGATGGTGGCGCGGAAACCGGCCGGGCGCTGCGGCTGCTGGTCCTCGACGACGTCCACCCCGTAGTCCCGGGCCAGCCCCGCCAGTCCGTCCGCGTACCCCTGGCCGACCGCGCGCAGCTTCCAGCCGGTGCCCCGGCGGTACATCTCGGCGAGCAGCAGCAGGGTCTCCGCCCGTGGCCGGGGCGGGGAGAAGCGGGCCACCGGGCGCCCGAGGCGGTCGGTGACGTGCAGGGTGGCGGCGGGCAGCGAGCCGAGCGGGGTGCCGGGTTCGGCGGCGGTGACCGCGACGGTGACCCGCACGGCACCGGAGCGCAGCAGGGCCGGCTCGACGGTCAGCGTGTCGCCGCGCAGCCGGACGCCGGGCGCGTCCGGCTGGTTGTAGAAGACGAAGTCGGCGTCGCCGCCGACCCTGCCGCTCTCGTCGGTGACCAGGGCGGACACGTCGAAGCGGCCGGGCACCCGGAGCGTCAGCGCGCCGCCCGGGAGGGGCAGGTTGCCCCCGGGGACCAGCTCGCTCATCTCGCCGCCTCTACGAGGTCAGGGGCCGAACACCGCGCCCGGTGGGGGAGTCGCCGGTTGAACGTCCGGCCCGGGCGCGAGGTTCCCCGCCTGCCTCGGCGCTACTGCTCGCGCGGCGCGGCCGGGGCCACGTCCTCCCGCTCCAGCGGCGTGTCGGCGCGCCGCGTGGAGCGCTGCTTGCCGCAGAAGGCCGGCTCCAGCGTCTGCGCAAGCGTGTTGAGGACGGCGGAGTTGTTGGAGGCGTTGGCGACGGCGGTGAGGCTGCGCTTGCCGTCCTTGGTGGTGAAGGCGTACGTGTAGTAGCCCTGCACGGCGCCCGTGTGGCCGTACACCGAGATCCCGCAGGACAGGTCGCGGCGGCGCAGCCCGAGGCCGTAGGAGGTGTTGGAGTTGACGCGGTTGAAGCGCTCCATGTCCGCCAGCCGGGCGGCCGAGGTGAGCTTTCCGCCGGCCAGCGCGGAGTAGAAGGTGTCGAGGTCGCGGGTGGTGGAGATGATGGCGCCCGCGCTCTGGGCCCAGGACACCGTCTGCTCGGTCGCGTCGACGGGCTTCGCGCCCGCCTGGTCCGCGGTGAGGTAGCCGTTGGCGTGCTGCCCGGGGATCCTTGTGTCCGGGTGGACGTAGAAGGTGCCGGTCAGGCCCAGCGGCTTGAAGATGCGGTTCTCGTACTCGGCCTTCACGCTGTGCCCGGTGAGCTTCTCGATGAGCATGCCGGCGACCACGAAGTTGGTGTTGGAGTACGAGTAGGCGGCTCCCGGCGCGTTGGTGCGCGGCTTGCGCAGGGAGAGGTCCAGCAGCTGGCGGTAGGTGAAGACCTTGTTCCGGACCGCTTCGAAGCCGGACACGCTGCTCGCGAACATGTCGTTGGTGTAGTCGTACAGACCGCTGCGGTGGCTGAGCACGTGCCGCACGGTGATGCGGTCGTCCGGGAGCAGGCCCGGCAGATAGCGGTTGACCGGCGCGTCCAGGGCGAGCCGGTGCTCGTCCACCAGTTGCAGCAGGACGACCGCCGAGAACGTCTTGGTGACACTGCCGACGCGGAAGCGGTCGGCGGTGGTGATGGCCCGCCTGCTCATGCGGTCGGCGACGCCCTGTGTCGTCCGGTAGACCTTCGCGCCCTCGTCGATACGGGCCATCGCGCCGGGCGCCCCGTTCGCCACGACCGAGCGCAGCACCGCGGTCAGTCCCGCGGTGTCCGGCGCCGGCAGGGCGTCCGCCGTCCGTGGGTGTGCCCGCGCCTTCAGCGGCGCCGCCTGGGCCGGTACCGCGAGCAGTGACAGTGCCACCGCTCCGAGCACCGCGCTTCTGCTGACCATTGCCGAGACCATCCGGGCCTGCTCCTCTCCGTGCTGTTTCCGATGCGAGATGGGTCACATCCGGTTCGGGGAACCTTCTCGCATCCCGTCACATCTCCACAGCCGACGCACAGTTGGTCATCCTGTGATCACTGTGCGATGCGGTTTCGCAAAGTATTGCCACGAAAAGCAAGAAAAGCGACGAACCGCGCTTTACATGGACATGACTCGTCCGGAAGGGTTGCGGCTCGGGGCCCGACCAGCCCCCTTGGCGTCCTACGGCGCCCTGCCGCACGGCGGTCGACGACCCCGGCCGCCGTCCCAGCAAAGGAACCCTGATCAGTGCGTAGTGCGCGCATACGCGGCGTGGCGGTCGCCGTCGCCGTGACGACGGCCGCCACCGGCCTGGCCGGTACGGCCTTCGCCGGTCCCGACACGGGGGTGCGTGGTTCGACCGCCGCCACGACGGCCGCGCAGGTGGTGGGGGCAGCCCGCGCCGCGGCCTTCGCCCACGCGAAGGCGACCGGTGTCGGCACCGGCGACGAACTCCGGGCCCAGGACGTGATGATCGACCCCGAGGGAGCCCGCCACGTCCGCTTCGTCCGGACCCACCGGGGGATGCCGGTGCTCGGCGGTGACCTCGTCGTTCATCTTTCCCGTCAATTGGCCTACACGGGTGTCACCCGTGCGGCCGACCACACCGTGGAACCGGCCACCACCGAGGCGAAGCTGACCGCCCGGCAGGCCGAGCAGAAGGCGGCCGCCGCCGCCGACGGCGAGGCCGGCACCGCCGCGCTCGTGGTCGACGCCCGCGACGGCGCCCGGGCCCTCGCCTACCAGGTGGCGGTCGACGGCGCGAACGGCCCGGCCACGGTCGTCGTCGACGCGCTCACCGGCAGGGTGCGCAGCATCACCCCGGACAACGACGAGTTCCTCTCGCCCCGGGTTCTGGAGGCCCTGCACCGGCGCGGCGAGAGCCTCGCCCCGGCCACCGGCACCCGGCCGAACACCTTCACCGGCACGTCCGCGGCCGCGGCGCCCCACTACCCGACGACCGCGCACGGCACCGGCCGGTCCCTCTTCGTGGGCAGGGTCGCGCTCACCACCACCCGGACCGCCCGCAAGAACTTCCTGCTCAAGGACCCGACCCGGTACGGCACCGAGACCCGGGACGCCAAGGGCAAGGAGACCGAGAGCTTCGGCCAGGGCACCACGTTCACCAGCACGAACGACAGCTGGGGCAACGGCACCACCACCAGCCGGGGCAGCGCAGCCGCCGACGCCCAGTACGGCATCACCGAGACCCTGGACTTCTACCGGAGGACGTTCGGCCGCAAGGGCATAGCGAACGACTCGAAACCCGCCCGGGCCATGGTCCACTGGGGCGACAAGGTCGGCAACGCCTTCTGGGACTCGACCTGCGGCTGCATGCTCTACGGGGACGGGGACGGCGACGAGATAAAGAAGCCGCTGGTCGTCCTGGACGTCACCGGACACGAGCTCACCCACGGCGTGGTGGACGCCACCGCCAAACTGGCGCCGACCCGCATCGACGTGCACGGCAACCAGTACGGCGAGGCCGGGGCGCTCAACGAGTCGCTGGCCGACATCTTCGGCTCGGGCGTGGAGTTCTTCGCCGACAACCCGAAGAACCCGCCGAACTACCTCCTCGGCGAGAAGCTGGGCCTCGCGCAGAAGTTCCTGCGCCGCCTCGACCACCCCTCCCTCGACCGCCTCGAAGGCACCGTCGACTACTGGTCGCCCCAGGTGGCCGGCGCCGAGGTGCACGTCGGCTCCGGCGTCTCCTCGCACGCCTTCTACCTGCTCGCCGAGGGCAGCGGCCGCAAGACCATCGGCGCCACCACCTACGACTCGCCCACCTACGACGGGTCCACGGTCACGGGCATCGGCCGCGCCAAGGCCACCGCGGTCTTCTACCGCGCCCTCACCCGGTACATGGTCTCCTCGACCGACTTCCACGGCGCACGGGTGGCGACGCTGGAGGCGGCCAAGGACCTCTACGGCGCGAGCAGCGTGGAGTACCGCACGGTCGACCAGGCCTGGGCCGCGGTGGACGTGACCCCCGCCAACACGCCGACGCGGAACGCGGGCCAACGCCCCTGACCCGTTCGCCATTTGAAGGCCACGGGAGCCTCACAGTCAACCTTCAGGTGATTCCTGTTTCTTTTATTGACAGCGGAAAATAACCCGCCTAGGTTCCCGGCCATGCGCTCCACCACCCGTGCCGAGACGTTCCCGGCCCACACGCCGGCCGCCGCCCAGATCTTCACCACGGTCCTCGCCCACGGCCCGCTCACCAGGCTGGAGGCGGCCCGCCGGGCCGGGCTGTCGGCGGCGGCCGTGACGAAGGCCGTCCGGCCGCTGCTGGCGGCCGGTTATCTGGCGGAGGACGCCGACGGCGACGCCCGGCCCGCGCTCGGGCGCCCCGCCAACCTGGTGCGGGTCGACGGTGGACGCGCGCTGTTCATCGGCGTCAAGGTGACGGGGGACGAGGTGATCGCGGTCCTCACCGACCTGTGCTGCCGGATCCGGCTGGCCCGCCGGCTGCCCGTCACCGACCGCGCCGCCAAGGCCGTGCTGACCTCCGTCGCCGGGCTGACCCACGAACTGCGCACCGAGGCCGCCGGCTTCGGCGCCCCCGTCCTCGGCCTCGGCATCGCGGTCTCCGGCGACGTGGACCGCGCCGAAGGGGTCGTGCGCTACTCGCCCTTCCTCGACTGGCGCGCGGTCCCGCTCGCCGAACTCGCCGCGATGACCACCGGGTTGCCGGTCGTCGTCGACAACGACGTACGCGCCCTGACCGTCGCCGAGCAGTGGTTCGGCGCCGGTGTCGGACTGTCGGACTTCGCCGTGGTCACCGTCGGCGCCGGCATCGGCTGCGGGCTGGTGGTCCACGGCCGGGTGGTCGCGGGCGCCCACGGCGTGGCGGGGGAGATCGGGCACGTGGCCATCGACCCGGCCGGGCCGCTCTGCCACTGCGGCAACCGCGGCTGCGTGGAGGCGATCGCCGGGGACGCGGCGATCGTCAGCCGCATGCGGGAGGTGACGGGCCGTGGGATCGCCGACTCCGCCGAAGCGGCGGCCCTCGCCCACGCAGGGGTCCCCGGAGCCCGGGAGGTGTTCTCCGCGGCGGGTGAGGCGATCGGCCGGGGCATCGCGACCGTGGCCAACCTCTTCGGTCCCGAACGCGTGATCATCTCCGGCGAGGGCCTCGCCGCCTACGACCTCTTCGCCGAGCAGATCCTCGACTCGTTCACCGCGGCTGCCTTCGGCTCCGCCGCGCGGTGCGACGTACAGACCCGCCCACTCGCCTTCGAGGAGTGGGCCCGCGGGGCCGCGGCCGCCGCGATCCAGTCCTTCATCACCTCTTCTCCCACCACCCCGGGCAAGGGCTGAGCCGCCCGGAACCCCGAACCCAGGAGGGCCCATGCGGTCACCTTCACGCTCCGTCCTGCCCGCCCGCGGGCTGAGAACCGTCCTCGTCCTGGCACTGACCACGGCCCTGGCGTCCGCGGTGCCCGCCGCCGAGGCCCAGACCCCCGCCCCGATCGCCGCCAAGCCCTACATGGGCTGGTCGAGTTGGAGCATGCAGTCGTCCAAGTACCCGGGTCTCAACGACAACGGCGACTACAGCTACCTCACCGAGGCGAACGTCCTCAAGCAGACCGACGCCCTCGCGAGCAAGCTGAAGAAGTACGGCTACGACCACGTCAACATCGACGCCGGCTGGTGGATGGACTGGAACTGGAAGGAGGGCTACGACCGGTACGGCCGCCAGCAGGCCGACCCCGCCCGCTTCCCCAGCGGGATGAAGGCCGTCGCCGACCACATCCACGCCAAGGGCCTCAAGGCCGGCATCTACCTTCCGGTCGGCCTGGAGAAGGGCGCGTACGGCGACGGCAAGACCCCCGTCTGGAACGCCGAGGGCTGCACCACCGCCGACATCGTCTACCCGGACCTGCGCACCACCAACGGCTGGGACAGCTCGTACAAGATCGACTTCAGCCGGCCGTGCGCGCAGAAGTACATAGACTCACAGGCCCAGTTGATCGCCGACTGGGGCTACGACTTCCTCAAGCTCGACGGAGTGGGCCCCGGCTCCGGCAAGAGCGGTGACCAGTACGACAACGTCGCCGACGTCGCCGCCTGGCACCGGGCGATCGCCGGCACCGGCCGCCCGATCCACCTGGAGGCCTCCTGGTCCCTGGACCACGGGCACGCCGCCGACTGGAAGAAGTACACCAACGGCTGGCGCATCGACACCGACGTCGAGTGCTACTGCAACACCCTCGTCACCTGGGAGAACTCCGTCGACGACCGCTGGGACGACACCCCGGCCTGGACCGGCGAGGCGGGCCCCGGCGGCTGGAACGACCTCGACTCCCTCGACGTCGGCAACGGCGCGATGGACGGCCTCACCAAGGCCGAACGGCAGAGCTACGCCACGCTGTGGGCGGTCGCCAAGTCGCCGCTGTTCACCGGCGACGACCTCACCAAGCTCGACGACTACGGGGTCTCGCTGCTCACCAACCGCGAGGTGATCGGCGTCGACCAGAGCGACAACCCGCCGGCCCGGCCGGTCACCCCGTCCGACCCGCAGCAGGTCTGGGCCGCGAAGAACGCCGACGGCACGTACACGGTCGCCCTGTTCAACCTCGCGGACTCGCCCTCCGCGGTCACGGCCGACTGGACGGCGCTGGGCTTCAGCGGCAAGGCGTCGGTGCGGGACCTGTGGAACCACGAGAACCTGGGCAGCTTCCAGAACAAGATCACCGAGGCGCTGCCGGCGCACGGCTCGCGGCTGTTCACCGTGACGCCGAAGGGCAGTGTCCTGGCGTCCACCGGCTACGAGGCCGAGGCGAGCGGCAACACCCTGAGCGGCAACGCGTCCGTCGCCGGGTGCGACGCGTGCTCCGGGCAGAAGAAGGTCGGCAACCTGTACCAGGGCGGCAAGCTGACCTTCAACGACGTGGTCGTCGACAAGGCCGGTACGTACCTGGTGAAGGTCGCGTACATCAGCGGTGACTCGCGGTCGGCGGTGATCGCGGCGAACTCGGGGAGCGGGACCGGGCACAAGTTCCCGTCGACCGGGGACTGGGGGACGGTTTCGAGTGTGAGCGTCCCGGTGACCCTGAAGGCCGGTGCCAACACGATCAGCTTCGACAGCGGGTCGGGGTACGCGCCGGACGTCGACCGGATCGACGTGCCCAAGTCGCCCCGGTAGGCGGCTCGGCACGTGCGTTGTGGGGAACTGCGGGCCGGTGGGGGGCCGGTCGCGCAGTTCCTCCCCCAGCCTCCGGCCGGGGGTGCCCCCAGCGCCCCCAAGGGGGCGCCCTCCTCACGGACGTCGGATGGGAACCCATGGACAACCAGCTCAGCAGACGACACCTCCTTTCTCTCGCCGCGGCCACCGGAGCCCTCGCCGGGCTGCCCTCCTTCCGTGCCTCCGCCGCGCCGGTGCGGTCCTCCGAACCGCTCGTCACCCCCCGCCATCACCTCTGGTGGCAGGCGCCCGCCGACACCGGGTCGATGATCACGCAGGGGCTGCCCGTCGGCAACGGGCGGCTCGGGGCCCTCGCGAGCAACGACCCCGGCCGTGAGCTGCTCCTGATCACCGACGCCACGCTGTGGACCGGCGGGCTCAACGACACCCTCGACTCCGACGGCCAGTTCCCCTACGGCCGCGCCGACTTCGGCTCGCTCACCCTGCTCGCCAGGCTCACCGTCGAGATCCCCGACCACGACCTGGGCGCCGTCTCCGGCTACCGACGCACCCTCGACCTCGACAACGGCGTGGTCGAGGCGTCGTACGTCCGCTCCGGAGTGACGTACCGGCGGCAGGTGTTCGCCAGCCGCCCCGACGACGTGATCGTGCTGCACTTCAGCCAGGACGGCGGCGGCCGCTACACCGGCACCGTCACCCTGGAGGGGACCCACGGCGAGACCGGCGGCACGGCCGAGTCGTTCGCCGGGTCCTTCGCCAACGGGCTGACGTACGGTGCCGCCGTCAAGGCGTACGGCGTCGGCGGCAGCGTGCGGGTGAAGGGGTCGGGCATCGGCTTCACCGACTGCCGGGAGCTGACCGTCGTACTCGGCGGCGGCACCGACTACGCGCCGAACGCCGCCGCCGGTTACCGCGACCCGTCCGTCGAACCGCCGGCGCTCGCCCGTGCCAAGGTCGCCGCCGCCGCCCGGCACTCGGCCGACTCGCTGCTGCGCACCCATGCCGCCGATCACCGGGCCCTGTTCGGCCGGTTCGACCTGTCCCTCGGCAGGTCGACCGCGCAGCAGCGGCAACTGGACACCTGGGCGCGCCTGGAGGCCCGCGCCGACACCGGCGACCCGGACCCCGAACTGGAGGCCGCCTACGCCCAGTTCGGCCGCTACCTGATGATCGCCGGGTCCCGTGACAGTCTGCCGATGGGCCTCCAGGGGCTCTGGCTGGACGGCAACGACCCCGACTGGATGGGCGACTACCACACCGACATCAACATCCAGATGAACTACTGGATGGCCGACCGGCTGGGCCTGTCCCCGTGCTTCGACGCCTTCACGGACTACTGCGTCGGCCAGCTCCCGTCCTGGACGGACACCACCCGGCGGCTCTTCCAGGACCCCCGCAACCGCTACCGCAACTCCCGCGGCGGGGCCGCCGGCTGGACCGTCGCCATCTCCACCAACCCCTTCGGCGGAGGCGGCTGGTGGTGGCACCCGGCGGGCAACGCCTGGCTGTGCCAGAGCCTGTGGGAACACTACGAGTTCACCCGGTCCCGCGCCCACCTGGAGAAGATCTACCCCCTCCTCAAGGGTGCCGTCGAGTTCTGGGAGGCACGGCTGCTCACCACCACCCTGGACGACGGGAAGGAGGTGCTGATCGCGGACAGCGACTGGTCCCCGGAACAGGGCCCGCTGGACGCCAAGGGCATCACCTACGCCCAGGAACTGGTCTGGACCCTGTTCGGGAACTTCCGCACTGCGGCCGCCGAGCTGGGGAGGGATGCTGGATACGCGGGCACCATCGGCACGCTCCGGGACCGCCTCTACCTGCCGGTGGTGAGCCCCAGGACCGGCTGGCTGGAGGAGTGGATGTCCCCGGACAACCTGGGCGAGACCACCCACCGCCACCTCTCGCCGCTGATCAACCTCTTCCCCGGCGACCGGATCCGACCCGACGGCTCCAGCCCGAAGGACATCGTCAAGGGCGCTACCGCCCTGCTCACCGCGCGCGGCATGGACAGCTTCGGCTGGGCCAACGCCTGGCGCGCCCTGTGCTGGGCCCGGCTGAAGGACGCCGACAAGGCCTACCGGCTAGTCGTCCGCAACCTCCGCCCGTCGGCCGACGGCAGCAACGGCACCTCACCCAACCTCTTCGACATCTACGAGGTCCAGCCGGGCCGCGGCATCTTCCAGATCGACGCCAACTTCGGGACGCCGGCCGCGATCCTGGAGATGCTGCTGTACTCCCGGCCCGGCCGTCTGGAGCTGCTGCCCGCCCTGCCCGACGCCTGGGCCGCCTCCGGTGCGGTCACCGGGGCGGGCGCCCGCGGCGGCTTCACCGTCGACCTGAGCTGGCGCGACGGCGAGCCGACCGAGGTCCGGATCCACAGCGTCGGCGGTCGTACCACCACGGTCGCCTACCGCGGCACCGCACGGACGGTCACCCTGCGGCCCGGCCAGTCGGTCACGCTGAAGGACCTGGCGCGGTGACCGGCCGGTTCACGCGGATGGTCCGCCTCGGCGCGGTCCTGCTGACCGCGGTCGCCTGTCAGACCGGCCCCGCCCAGGGGGTGCCCGCGGCGGCGCCTCCCGCAGGGCCGGCCGCCACCCGGCACGCCGTCGTCACCTGGGGCGCCGCCGCCGACCGGATGGGGGAGGGCACCGCCGACCGCGGCTACCGGCTGGTCGTGCACACCAGCGCGGCCGGCACCGGCCTGCGGGTACGGCTGTCCAACGCCTTCGGGGACCGGCCGCTGACCCTGGACAGCGTCTACGCCGGTCTCCAGCGCCAGGGCGCCGCCCTGAAGCCGGGCAGCAACAAGCGGCTCACCTTCGACGGCGCCCGCACGGTCACCGTACCGGCCGGCGCCACCGCCTGGAGCGACCCGCTGCCCGGCAGCCTGCCGGCCGGCAGCAATCTCGTCGTCAGCCTGCACAGCCCGGACGCGGCCGGTCCCGCCACCGGCCACGGGATGGCCCTGCAGACCTCCTACACCACCCAGGGCGACCACACCGCCGAGGAGGGTGCCGCCCACTGGACCGCGACCACCGGCTCCTGGTGGTACCTGGACTCGGTCTCGGTACGGCCGCCGGACCCGGCCACCGGAGCCGTGGTGGCGCTCGGCGACTCCATCACCGACGGATGGGCGTCCACCACCGACCTGAACCGCCGCTGGCCCGACTACCTCGCCCGCCGGCTCCACACGGCGCACACCGGGGTCGAGGGCGTCGCCGACGAGGGCATCTCCGGGAACCAGGTCCTCGCGGACGGCGCCGGGCAGGCCGCCCTGCACCGGCTGGACCGCGACGTCCTGAGCCAGCCCGGGGTCCGTACCGTCTTCCTCTTCGAGGGGGTCAACGACATCAAGGCCCACACCGGGGTCACCGCGGCCGGCCTGATCGCCGGTTACCGCGAGATCGTCCGGCGGGCGCACGCGGCCGGCACGTGCGTGGTCGCCTCGACCGTCGGGCCCTTCGAGGGCTGGCCGGAGTGGGACCAGGCCGGGGAGGCCGTCCGTCAGGAGGTCAACCGGTACATCCGCACCAGCGGGGAGTTCGACGCGGTCACCGACTTCGACCGGATCCTGCGCAGCCCCTACGACCAGGCGCGGATGCTGCCGTTCCTCGACAGCGGCGACCACATCCACCCCAACGACAAGGGCATGCAGGCCATGGCCGACGCCGTCGACCTGGCGAGCCTCGACTGCGACCGGTGACGGGACCGGTGCCGGGACCGGTGCCGGTGACGGCGCCCGGGCGCCGTCACCGCCTCCGTGCCGCGGTGCTCAGCCGCGCAGCGTGCGGGCCCAGTCCGCGGGTACCCGGTCCGCCGGGCCCGGTACGGACTGGTCCGCGGGGTGGCTCACCGGCGGTGCCAACTCCGGCCCCGACTCGTACAGTTCGTTCGTCTCGAAGTTCCAGAACCAGGCCTCGCCCGGCTCGTAGCTGCGGATCAGCGGGTGTCCTGTCTCGTGGAAGTGCGCGGTCGCGTGCTTCGAGGGGGAGTCGTCGCAGCAGCCGACGTGCCCGCACTGCGCGCACCGCCGCAGGTGGAACCACCAGCCGCCCGCCTTGTCGCACTCCACACACCCGGCACCGCTCGGCGGCACCTCCGGATCGATCGCGGGGTCGTCGCTCATACCGTCTCCTCGGTTGACTGGGTTTCCGGTGCCTCGGGTGAGACCGGTACGTCGGCGGTCAGCGGGAGCAGTACCTGGAAGCGGGTGTTCCCGGGCACCGACTCCACCCGCATGCTGCCGTGGTGCTTGTTCACGACGATCCGCCAGGAGATGTCCAGGCCGAGCCCGGTGCCCTGGCCCACCGGCTTCGTCGTGAAGAACGGATCGAAGATCCGGTCCTTGATCTCCGGTGCGATCCCGCTCCCGGTGTCCCCGAACTCCACCAGCACCTGCTCGTGGTCCCGCGCGGTCCGCACGGTCAGCGTGCCGTGCCCGGCGCCGTCACCGTCCTTCATCGCGCAGACCGCGTTGTCGATGAGGTTGGTCCACACCTGGTTGAGTTCGGCCGGGTAGGCGGGGACGGACGGCAGCGAACGGTCGTACTCCTTGACCACCCGGATGCCCTGCCCGATCTTCCCGGACAGCATCATCAGGGTGCTGTCGAGGAGCTCGTGCACGTCCACCTCCCGGAACGGCGCCCGGTCCAGCTGGCTGTACTGCTTGGCCGCGTCGACGAGGTGCGAGATGCGGGACGTGGAGTCGTCGATCTCGTTCATCAGCAGCTCGGTCTCGACGGTGTAGTTGAGCCAGCCCACCGCGTTGGGAAGGATCTCGTCGTCCACGGCGGCGGCCACCTGCTCCAGCCAGTCGACGTCGAGCCCCGCCTGCACGAAGGTCGGCGCGAGCTGCCAGCCGTTGTCGATGCCGTGGTCGTCGAGCCAGTCGGAGAGCACGTCCTCGCGGTCCGAGGCCTCCAGCGGACTGAGCGCCGGAGCCTTGCCGACCCGTTCGGCGGTGCGTTCCTGGATCTCGATCAGACCGGCCAACTGCTCCCGGGAGAACGGCCCTGAGGCGATCACCGCCAGCTTGTGCCGCATCTTCGCCACCCGCTCGCGCAGCGTGGACGTCGCCCGCACGGCCGCCGCGGCCGGGTTGTTGAGCTCGTGCGTGAGCCCCGCGGACAACGAGCCGAGCGCGAGCAGCCGTTCCCGCTGCCCGATCGCCGCCTGGGTGCTCTTCGAACCCCAGAACAGCCCTTCCAGCAGGTGGACGGCCATCGGGAACCAGTCCTGCATGATGTCCGAGAACGTGTCCGCGGGCAGCACGAAGAACCGCGTCGGCTCGGTCACCCGCATCGAGTTGTTGTACACCTGCCGCACCCGGTCCCCGAGGTACGCCTGCATGGCGCCCGCGTACACCCCGGTCTGCGAGGTCCGGGTGACCTCGACGTCGTCACCCGCGACCCGCCGGGAGAGCACCAACGTGCCCCCGAGCATCACGTAGAAACAGGTCGCGGGTTCGCCCTCGGTGTAGACGGGACCCGCCTGGAACAGCTCCACCCGGCCGGCCGCGCACAGCCGCCCCAGTTGTTCCGGTTCCAGCTTCTCGAACAGGAACAGCGCCCCGATCTCCTTCGGGCTGCACGGCATCACCTGCCCGCTCATGACTGCTCCAGGTATCTGTGGACGAGCATCACGGCCATGGCTCCCTCTCCGACGGCGGACGCGACACGCTTGGCGGACTCGGCGCGGGCGTCGCCCGCCACGAACACGCCGGGAACGCTGGTCTCCAGGTGGTACGGCGGCCGGGCCAGCTCCCAGCCGGCGGGCGGCGTCCCGTCGACGGTCAGATCCGGTCCGGCGAGGATGAACCCGCGCCCGTCGCGCAGCACCGTGTCACCGAGCCAGTCGGTCAGCGGCGCCGCCCCGATGAACACGAACATCCACTGGGCGTCGACCTGTTCGCAGTCCCCGGTGCTCACCTGGCGCAGGGTCAGCCGCTCGAGCCGTTCGGTGCCGTGCGCGGCGTCGACCACCGTGTGGCTGCGGACCGAGATGTTCGGCGCTTCCTCGATCTGCTGGATCAGGTAGTACGACATCGAGGCGGACAGGTCGGCGCCGCGCACCAGCAGCGTCACCGACTTGGCGAATCTGGACAGGTACATCGCGGCCTGCCCCGCCGAGTTGGCCCCGCCGACGATGTAGACGTCCTGCCCCTGGCAGGAGGTGGCCTCGGTGAGCGCGGAGCCGTAGAACACCCCGCAGCCGGTCAGATCGACGCAGCCCGCCGCGTCCAGCTGCCGGTACTGCACACCCGTCGCCAGGATCACACTGTGCGCCGCGATCGTCGACCCGTCCGAGAACCGCACCACCCGCGCGGCCCCGTTGACCTCCAGCGCGGTGACCTCGCACGCGGTCAGCACCTCCGCGCCGAACTTGGCGGCCTGCCGCCGGGCCCGGTCGGTGAGCTGGGCGCCCGACACCCCGTCCGGGAAGCCGAGGTAGTTCTCGATCCGGGAGCTCTGACCGGCCTGCCCGCCGGTCGCCGCACGCTCCACGAGCACCGTCCGCAGCCCCTCCGACGCCCCGTAGACCGCCGCGCCCAGCCCGGCCGGGCCACCGCCGATGACCACCAGGTCGTAGAAGTCCGCCGTGGGCGTGGTCGCCAGCCCCACCTTCGCGGCCAGTTCGGGCGCCTCCGGCTCGATCAGGGGCGTGCCGTCCGGTGTGATCACCAGCGGCAGCCGCTGCCCGTCGGCCTCGGCGGCGGCCAGCAGCCGCTGCCCCTCCGGCTCCTCGACCGAGTACCAGCGGTACGGCACCTGGTTGCGGGCCAGGAACTCCCGCACGTCCGAGGACCGCGCCGACCAGCGGTGCCCGACGACCTTGGTGGCCGGCACCGGCTTGTAGTCACTGGCCCGCCAGGCGTCCAGGAGGTCGTCGATGACGGGGTAGAGCTTCTCCTCCGGCGGGTCCCAGGGCTTGAGCAGGTAGTGGTCCAGATCCACCACGTTGATCGCGTCGATCGCCGCGTTGGTGTCCGCGTACGCGGTCAGCAGCACCCGCCGCGCGCCCGGGTACACGTCCAGGGCCTGCTCCAGGAACTCGATGCCGTTCATCTGGGGCATCCGGTAGTCGGCCAGGATCACCGCCACCACGTCACCGCGCAGCTTCAGCTCGCGCAGCGCCTCCAGCGCCGAGTCCCCGGACTCCGCGCGCACGATCCGGTACGACGCGCCGTAGCGACGCCGCAGGTCCCGGGCGACGGCACGGGAGACCCCCGGGTCGTCGTCCACGGTCATGATGACACCTACGGTGGAACTCTTAGGAGGCATAGAACGACCGTACGGGACGGGGAGGGGCCATGGCGACGGCAATGATGATCCCGACGGCGCGAGAGTACCTGCGGGTCAGCAAGGGCAAGGGCAGGACCGCCCCCACGGACCAGCACACCGACTGAGTACCTCCCGATCCGCCGCATCGTCAGCCCGGCAGGTGGGCGACCGGGCAGTCCATGGCCAGGGTCAGCGAGCGCTTCCGCCCCGTCCTCGACGCGGCGCAGAAGCGCGGCGACGCGCCCCCGTCCCTGGAACAGGTCCTGGACCGGATCGTGGCGCCGCTCTACTTCCGGGTGGTCTTCTCGATCCCCGGTACGGACGAGGCGTACGTCCGCAGTCTTGTGGCGGAGCTGCTCGGGAGGCTTCGAGCTGAGAACGTCTCGTCATCCTGAGAACGTCTCGTCATCTACCTGAGCCGCACGAAACGTGGGGGCCTCAGTCGCTGTGGGCGACCGGCTCGGGGTCGGCGTCGAGCGCATCGAGCACTGCGTCGCCGTGCGCCCTCGCCCACTCGGTCAGCATGTGGATCGGATCGATCAGTGTCGCTCCGAGCGGGGTGAGTTCGTACTCGACGCGGGGCGGCACCTCGGCGTAGGCGTGGCGGCGGATGAGTCCATGCGCCTCGAGCCGTCGAAGCGTCTGGGTGAGCATCTTGCGGGAGATGCCGCCGATCAGCTCGATCAGCCGGCCATGGCGCACCGGGCCCCTGCTGAGGCCGTAGAGCACGACCACCGTCCACTTGTCGGCGATCAGCTCGACCGCAAGACGCGCCGGACAGTCGGCGAGAAAGCAATCCCCGGGACCGAAACCGCTCATGGCACCAAAGGTACCTGCGCCGAAGGTACCTGCTGGTTCCTATCAGATTCATAGCCTGGGTCCTCTCCCCTTCCGAAGCCAGGAGAGTCATGCGAGTCATCACCCAGCAGACGCTCGGCGGTCCCGAGGTGCTCACCGTCGTGGACGCGCCCGAGCCCCAGCCCCTTCCGACCGAGGTTCTCGTCCGCGTCAAGGCGATCGGGCTGAACCCGCTGGAGGCGCGCCTGCGCGCCGGCGAGTTCCCGCTGATCGGTCGGCCGCCGTTCATTCTGGGCTGGGACGTCAGCGGCGTGGTCGAGGAGGCACCGGGGACGTGGCGGTTCAGGCCCGGCGACGAGGTGTTCGGGATGCCGCTGTTCCCGCGGGCGGCGAACGCGTACGCCGAGGTCGTGTCGGCGCCGGCGTTGCACCTGGCACGCAAGCCGGAGCCGCTCTCGCACGTGGAAGCGGCGGCGCTGCCCGTCGTCGGGCTGACGGCGTGGCAGGGCCTCGTCGACCTCGGCGGCGTGCGGGAGGGCGACCGGGTCCTGGTCCACGGCGGTGGTGGCGGGGTCGGCCACGTCGCGATCCAGATCGCGAAGGCGCTCGGCGCGCACGTGATCACCACCGCCAGTGGAAGCAAGCGGAAGTTCGTCGAGGGGTTCGGCGCCGACGAGGTGATCGACTACACGGAGGTCGACTTCACCGAGGCGGTCCGTGACGTCGACGTCGTGCTCGACACGATCGGCGGTGACACCGTCGAGCGGTCGCTCGAAGTGCTCCGCCCGGGCGGTCACCTGGTGACGGCGGTCGCCGAGGAGGATGCGGAGCTCATCGCCAGGTACGAGGCGGCCGGCATGCGCTTCAGCGGCATCGCGGTCGAACCCGATCCGGTCGCCCTGCGAGGGCTCGTCGAACTCGTCGAACAGGGCAGGCTCCGGGTCCACGTGCAGGAGACGTTCCCGTTCGAGCGCATCGCCGACGCGCACCGGCTGCTCGACGGCGGTCACCTCCAGGGCAAGCTCGTCCTCACCGTCTGATCCCGTCGCGGGGCCTCGCGTGAGCGAGGCCCCACTGAGGTGTCCTCTGAGCCCCCACGGGCCGACTCCGGCCGTTCCTCTCAACGAACCGAGTCGACCTGTCTCATCCAACTCGGTCCACGCAGGTCACCGTCATGCGGACGCCTGACTTCATGGAGACAGAACACGCCTGACGGCAGTTGCCGAAGCCTCGTCGCCTGGCTCGATCCTCCAAGGCCCGTGGCCTTCGCACCGCGAACAGCTTGAGGCTGCGTGCTACCCCCACCGCCACCGGCTCGTCGGACTCGGACATGGAGGGCCCGGCGACACGGAGGGGGCCGGGCTGCCGGCCCTTGAGTGTCTAGCGGGTCGGGTCGGTGGTTCGTCGTCGGGTTTCGCGCAGGTGGAGGTCGATGTACCTGGTGAGGGTCAGTGCGTCTTGTGGGGCGTCGGCGTGGAAGGAGACCCGGCGTAGCAGTCGCACGCTGTCGAGTGCGACGTCTTCGCGGGCCAGGACGAAGAGGAGGGTGAGGAGGGCGCAGCGGGCGTTGCCGTCGTCGAAGGGGTGGAAGAAGCAGACGTCGAGGTAGGCGCGTGCAGCCCGGGCGGTCAGCGGGAGAGGCCGGGCTGCGTCCTTGGCGCTTTCGGTGAGGCAGGCGTCAAGCCGGGCGCGGATGTGCGGGACGAAGCCGTAGCGTTCCCGGCCGCCCTTGGCGAAGGCGGGCAGGCTGCGCAACGGCGGCAGCCCAGGTGTGACGAGGACGTGTTGTTGCCAGCGCTGGATGAGGTCGAAGTCCAGCCGGGCGCCGCGCGCGGCGTCGGCCCGCATCAACTCCAGGGCGGTGAGCAGGCCCTGTCCGCGGGCCGGGTCCAGGATGGCATCGAAGGTGCGGATCTCCTGCGCCATTCCGTCGCGCACCGGCGTCACCGGTGCATCCCCGGTGCTGTCGGCGGCCTCATGCCACGGCACGGTTTCGCGCACGGCGAGCCAGCGCTTCAGGTGGTCGGACAGGGGTGACTCGCCGGCTCTGGCGGCCGCGTCGGGCCGTACGGCATCCGCGAGGCGTTCGACGATGTCCTCGACCAGCACCGGGTCGGGGCCGGTCCAGCTCTCGAACCGGCCGCCGATCGCCTGCTGAACCAGGTGATCGGCGTCGTCGGACGGGACGCCCCAGCGGCTGAGGAACCAGCTCAACACCTGATGGCAGTGCCCGTACCAGCCGCTGCCGCAGCCGGTGCGGTCGGTGACGTGCAGGATCAGGTTGCGGGCGGTGCGATCCCACAGGATCCGCTGGTCGTCGATACCGGCCAGGTCCAGCGGGTAGGCCTCGAACCGTGCGGCCAGGCTTTCCAGCCACTCCCGCCACTCCCGCAGCGCCGCGGTCACCCGGTCGAGGGTCTCGTCCGGGGTGGTGACCGAGTCCCGGGGGCAGCACCAGCTGCCGACCGGCCCTCCGTCGAAGTCCCCTTCGTCGTGTGCCCACCGCCAGCCGGCGACCCAGCGGCCGTAGTGCTCGGCCAGGGCACAGGTCATGGCGTCGGCCCAGGGCCTGGCCTCCTCCCAGCCCCAGTCGTGCACGGCCCGGTCACCCGGCGGCACGTCGGGGCGTCGGGGCACCCGCCCGGCCGGTCCGAGCGATCTGACCACCGTTGCCGCCGCCTCGCTGTCGAACGGATGACGGGCGGGGTCCACCTCGTCCCAGGTCAGGTCGCGGGGCGACAGCTCCATGAACACCGCGCAAGTCTCGTGCCTCGCCGGTATCGGTTCAACCCGATTACCGCGCCGCGTTGGAACACCTGCCAGGCCGCACCAGGCACGTCTGACGTATGCCTGTGCGCGCCGGAATGCGGTAGGTCTGCCGGACCTGGAGGCTCACGTCCGTCCGGCGTTGAACAGTGCATATTCGAGAAGGTCGGGTGAGGCATCGGACGGTCAGCCGTCGGTGGACGCCGCCTGGTGGGCGGCGGCCAGGATCGTTTGCAGTGTGGCCGGACCGCTGCCGCGTGGCCGGACCGCTGCCGCCGCGGGAGCCGCGCTTGCCCTTCCCCCACACGTAGGTGGCCACGAGGGCCTCTGTGAATGCTTCTGTGAATGCTTCGCGCCGCAGTGCGTCCTCGACAATCGACGTCACCTGCGCCCGTCTCACCGCGGCGTCACCGCCGCACGAAGTCGAGGCCAGGGCTGCGGGCGAGAATACGGCCCCCCCATCGCGCCCCGCGCCCCGTACACGTGGACGCCGTGTGCTGGATCCCCACGGAACGGCAGAGCGGCGCCGGGCGTCCGGTCTTATGCCACTTGTGGGATCTTGCTTGCCCCGTGCGGCGGTCGTGTCCTGCCGTCAGGCAGGACGCATCCTTTTGCTGCGCAGGCCGTCTGGCGGTCTTGGCGAGGCGGTCGTTCATGACCAGATCGCCGACCGCCGCCGATTACCCGGTGCGCTGAGTGCGGTCGTCGTACTCTTCGCGGGCGGTGATGACTTCTTCGATGTGCAGCACGGACCACTCCGTGAGCGCCTTCAGCGGTTCCCGCAGCGTCTGGCCGAGCGGGGTCAGCTCGTACTCCACGTGCGGCGGCACCTCTGGGTAGACGGTCCGGCTGACCAGCCCGTCGCGTTCGAGGGTGCGCAGCGTCTGGGTGAGCATCTTCTCGCTCACGCCCGCCAGCGCCTGCCGGAGCCGGCCGAACCGGGAGGTCCCGTTCCGGCCGAGTTCGCCCAGCACGAGGACCGCCCACTTGCTGCCGATCTGGTCGAGCAGGTCCCTCGACGGGCAGCCGCGCTCGTACGGATCGAATGACGGTATGGGCCCGGTCACGGTTTCGACAGCAGCCATGCGGCTCACCTCAATGCTTTCGGTCCGGTAAGTACCCTACCAAGAAGTGGCTACTCCCCAACAGAGAGTGTCCAGTTCAGTCTGTGTTCCATCCCGCCGCGGACGCACCGCGGCAGGCGTGCGAGGCACGCGCGGAAGGAAGGAACGACCATCATGCCTATCGTCGTCACCGGAGCCACCGGCCAGTTGGGCAGGCTCACCGTCGAGGCACTGCTGCGGCACGGGATCCCGGCCGCGGACATCATCGCGACCGGCCGGGACATCGTCAGGATCAAGGACCTGGCCGAGCGAGGCATCACGGTACGCCGCGCCGACTTCGCGGACACCGACGGCCTGGCCGAGGCGTTCTCGGGGGCGGACAGGCTGCTGCTGATCTCGGCCTCGGTCCCCGTGGGCGAGCGGGTCGCCAACCACCGCCGCGTGATCGACGCCGCAGTGTCCGCAGGCGTGTCGCTGGTGGCGTACACGAGCACGACGCACGCGCACACGGCCACCACCGTCATCGGCGCCACGCACGGCGCGACCGAGGAGTATCTGCGGGACCGCGAAATCCCCAGCGTGCTGCTGCGCAACAGCTGGTACCTGGAGAACTACACCGGCCAACTGCCGCAGATCCTGCGCAACGGCGCCGTCGTCGGCGCCGCGGGCGAGGGGCGGATCAGCGCCGCGTCCCGCGCCGACTACGCCGAGGCCGCAGCGGTCGTCCTCACCACCGAAGGCCACACCGGCACCGTGTACGAGCTCGGCGGCGACGAATCCTTCACCCTCACCGAGCTCGCCACCGCGATCTCCGCTGCGGCCGGAAAGCAGGTCACCTACGCTGACCTCCCGGTAACCGACTTCGCCCAGGCACTGGCCGCCGCGGGCCTGCCCGCCGAGCTGGCGGAGGTCCTCGCTGACGCCGACCGCGGCATGAGCCACGGCGAGATGTACACCGACTCCGGCGACTTGCGCCGCCTGATCGGCCGCCCGCCCATGACCCTGGCCGAATACAGGGTCCCTCAAGAAGAGGAAGAGATTCGGGCCTTTCTGGCGGGTGATCAAATC
>NZ_JBEYJU010000117.1:0-23676 GCF_040703965.1 Streptomyces sp. NPDC006655
TCCTACGACCCGCGGGGTGTCGTGATCGCCTTGGACGGCGAGGCCTGGGTCGGTATGGCGGCGACGTCGAGGCATGAGAGTTTCATGTTCAACGACACCTACTCAGTAATCTAGATCGAGGTAATCGATGTCGTTGATTTCCACATCCGAAAGTCCCATAGCGCGACCGCCGCCGTCCTGGAAATACACTTCTTTGAACCCTTCAGCGATGATTCCGCGCATCTGCTGGTCGCTGGCCCCCGCGTCGCGGGCGTCGAAGAGGCGCTGTGCGTACTCCGGGGGGAGGTGCACGGTGAGTCGCCTGAACCGTCCGTCGTCTGTCGTGCCGACCGGCGCGGTGTAGCCGAACCGGGCCCGGGTCTCCACCGTGATCCCGCCCGTGGTGGCGGCCTGCTTCTGCCGGCGCTTGCGCACCAGCGGCTGCCACCGCTGCCGTACGGCGTCGTCAATCTTCGCGGCGACGTCGGCGCGGGCGTGTTTGCGGGCGCCGCGCCGGTAGCGGTTGACGGAGTCGGCGGTGACACCGATCTCCTGGGCGACGGCCTTCGCGCTGCCGAACTGCTTGAGCAGGAACCCGATCTGACCCTTCAACGTCTTGGGCGGGTCCTTGGTGAACGCCTCGCGGTCGGCCCGTTCGATCGCGTCGTCGATCTCCCCCACGGTCTACTCCCCTTCGTCCAGGACGGCGTCGCCGCCCTTGATGTGGCGCGCCGGGTTGAGGCCCTTCTCCATCAGCTCCACCGCCCACAGCATCGGCTGGACGCCCTCCAGCTTCGCCAGGCCGGGCGTGGGCCCGAGGCGGAATCCGCCGGGCTGCGGCTTGCCGGAGGCCGCGTACGGCAGGAAGTCCAGCGGGCTGGGGCCGGGGCTCGGGTAGACGACGCAGTCGGAGAGCACGGCGAGCGGGAACAGCCCGGTCATCCGGGACATGTTCAGCAGCTTGCGATGCATGTTGACGCGGGCCTTGGAGATGACGGCGGCGCGGATGTCGGGGCGCCAGGTCGGCCGCATCATGGCCGGCCACGGGTCGCCCTCCTTGTAGTTCTTGCCCTGTGGGTTCTCGAACAGCTTCCCGATGCCGCCCTTCACCGTGCCCTTGATCGCGGCCAGCACGGCGGCCATCGCCGGGTCGACGTCCTTGTGCCGCTCCATCGCCGCCAGGAACTCGGTGTCGGACAGGTCCTTGGTGACGCCGAGGTCGGCGAGGGTGTCGACGTACGCGGTCTTGAGCCGGTCGTGCCACGGGTCCAGGTACGCGCCGGTCTCCTTGCGCAGGTACGCCTCGATCGGGGCGACGTTGTAGCCGAGCTCCTGGGCGTAGGCGACGGTGTGCGTCTGGTACCAGGCCGGGCCGGTGGGGCGCTCGCCGGTCGGCGTGAACGGGCTGGGAAGGCGCGGGTCCAGCTCGATGCCGGACAGGTCGACCAGCCACGAGCCGGGCACCTTGGGGTTGAACGGGGGGTTCACGAAGTGCACCGGCTCCGACAGGCCGACCGTCAGCCGCGCGGCGGCGGCGAGGAACGCGGTGTTGAGGTCCAGACCCACCGCGAAGGGGAGCAGGCACTCCTCATCGGTGAGCGTGTCCACGTCCCGCACCCACTGGTACGCCTCTTCGTGCAGGAAGCCGCCCTTCCACCCGGAGTGGTAGATCGCGGGGTGCTCGGGCTGGCCCTCCGGCGGTGCCGGGTCCATCGGCTCCGTGCCTAGGCTGCCGGGGTTGAGGCCGGACACCCAGTTGCCGGTCGCCTCGTCGCGCACCGGCCGGGTCGGCGGGCGCAGTGCGGTCATCAGCTCCAGGCCGTTGACCGCCGTGCCGCCGCGCGGGGTGATGACCCGCTGGGCGTACACGCCGAGAACGCGGGCGACGTCGGCCGGCTCCATCTCCGCAACGCCCGGCCAGGAGCGGGAATCCAGGGCGTCCCACGGCAGGATCGCCAGCTGCACGCACTGCCTCTCGCGGCCCTGCGCCTTGCGGTAGATCCGCGCCCACGGCCCAAAGCCGCGCTGCGTGAGCTGCCACTTGGCCTTCAACACCTGTTTGACGACCGGGTGGTCCTCGGGCAGGCGCAGGCCGCGCCGGTCCTCGAGGCGCTCGGGCAGCCCGAGCTTCGCGGCCGCGGAATGGGTGAGGACGATCAGTGGGTCGGCGTCCTTGCCGTGGCGGTGCAGTTTCGGCGCTCCGAGGCCGGACTCGCGCAGCGTCCACTCCACCAGCTCCACCACGGTGGTCGCTGGGCAGTCGAGGACCAGGCCGTCGACGCCGTACGCGGAGCCGTCGCCATCGAGGACGGCGAGTGGGCCGTGGGGGAAGCGCGGGTCGACGGTGGGCGCGGCGGCCTTCTTCGCCGGGCGCCGGGACGACGTGGCCGGACGGGCGGAACGCTCGGGCGCGGCCGGGGCCTGAACCGGCGCTGGGGTCTCCGTCTGCTCGGCGGCGGCCTGGCCGGTGAACGTCTCGGGCACCTCCGGCTGCGGCGCGACGGCCGGGGCGTGCGCGGCGGGGGCGCCTCCCGCGGGGTACTTGGCCGCCCACCCCTTCAGCAGCCGCTGGTACGCCTCCAGGCGCGGCGACTTCGGCTCGGAGCGGCCGTTCTCGTAGTTCTTGACCGTCTGCGTCGACGTCTTCAACGCGACCGCGAGACGGGCCTGGGTGATGCCGGCGGCCTCGCGAAGCCGGGCGCGTTCCGCCGGGGGCGGGAGCTGCGGCTCCTCCTCCAGCAACGCGTCGATGTTCGCGAACAGCTCTTCCTCGGTTGCCACTTGATCTACCTCCTACCCTGAACTCTATCAGCGCTTGCCCTGTTTTTTAACCCACTTCTTTAACCCGATCGGATTTTTTCGGTAGGCTGATCTTGCCGTCGCGCGGAGCGGCGCAGACATCAGTCAGGAGGGGACAGTGACAGGATCGGGTCCGGCCGGGCTTCCAAGTGCGGCTCCGGCCGGTGACTGGTCGGAGAAGGTCCTGACCGGCACCGTTCTCCCCAGCGTCCTGGGCGGCGCAGTGTTCCAGCCCGAGGTACGCCCGGTGGTGGTGTTCGTTCTCGCGCAGCCGGGCATCGGCAAGACCCTGATCGTCGACTTGGTGCATGCCGCGCTCATGCGGCGGGGCGGTGCTGTACGGGTGGACTGCGACGCCTACAAGAACGTCCATCCCCGCTACGCCGCCTTCCTCGCTGAGGACGTGTGTTGCCCGGCGTTGAAAATGCCGACGGAGGCGGCGTTCACGGTGCCGACGAGTTGTGATGGCGACGCCCCGCCAGTGGGTGTTCCGGCGGGGCGGTTGTCGGCAAGGTGTCGTTTTCGTCGGTGAGGTGCCGGTGGTCCTAATCCACTTCGGGCGGCACGCGTGTGGCCTGGTGGTAATACATCCGCCAGCCTGCGGCGTGGTCCTTCTTGCGCCAGATCGAACTGTGCCTGGTCTTGCGTTCGCCGAGCAGGGTCTCGAAGGTCAGATGCACCAGGCCCGGCGCGAGCAGCACTCCCGAGATCTCCGAGGGCTCATATCGAGGACCGTCCGCCGAACTGCCTGGATGGTCGGGCAGTTCGGCGAGCATGGCCTCATATGTCCACCGCCGCCCCGACCCGCCGACCTCCACGAACTCCGGGTCGAGAAGCTGCGCGGCGCGTTCCCGAGAGGCGCGGACTTGCGGATCCATGAGCTGCAGCTCGCCCGCGATTGCCTGGTTCACATCGTCTGTTGCACCGTCCATGGACATATCCTCACCGAGCTCGCTGTTCGCGCCGCAACCCATTTCATCCGCCGTAACGAGGCACCGCCCGTTCATGCGGGCTCGAACGCTCAGTCGCCGACGACCTCGCTGACAGCAGCACGGGCAGCAGCCTCGTCGACGAGGTTCTTGCCAGTGGCGAACGCCGCGACCAGGGCCTGCAGGGAGAGGTTGTTGACCGCCCGTGGGTAGCCGCGCGAGGTCGTGTGGATCAGCGTGAGGGCGTCCTCGGTGAACAACTGGTCGGGGCGCCCGGCGATCTTCAGATGGTGGGCAACGTAGCTGGTCGTCTCCTTCGAGGTCATGCCCGGCATCGTGTAACGCAGGGCGGTCCGCTGCTCCAGCGCCGCCAGGACGGCGAGTTTCATGGTGCGTCTGAGGGTGGGCTGGCCGACCAGCAGGCAGGCCAGCGGGGAGTCCGGAGGCGACTATGCGGCTGAGACGACTGCGGACCGCGCCTTCCCGGGTGTGCTGCACCTGGTCCCCCCCGGTAGGTCGTGGCCGGGCTAGAGGTCCTGGACGGCTCGTAGCGCCTGGTCCACCCGGGCCATGGCCGCAACGTCGACGGGCCCGAGGAGTTTTGCGCCCTCGAACCGGTTGATCCTGAGCTGCACGATGTTGACGGCGACCGCAGTGCATGGGAGCGGATCGCCGATCACCACAGACATGGCCGTGTCCGGGAACCGGCCGCTCTCGTGCAGCACGATCACGAGGACGGCGCCGTAGGTCTCTTCCAGGCCGGTCAGGCTGATGATCAGGACGTTGCGGCCGTCGGGGAGTGCCCAGATCTCACCACGGTTCACAGGGTGTCGCCCTCGCCCGCCAGGTCCTCGCCGAGACCGAGCTGGGCCAGTTGGCGGGCAGCGTCGAGGGTGGCGGCGCGGCGGGCCGCGCGCACGACGTACGCGTTCACGCTCAGGCCAGCTTCCGAGGCGGCCGCCTTGATCGAGGGGGCGAGTTCCTCGGGGATGCGCAGGGTCATGGTGGTGACAGACATGGTTGCAGCCTAGCCACCAATTTGTGGTGGCGGTAGTCGGTGGCATGCTGTGTGACAGCCGGGGCGCTGCCTACTCGGGGGCGCCGAGGTCGGACCAGTACGGTGACCGACCTGACGGCCCACAGACTCACTGGCGAAGCAGCTTCGAACTGGCGGCAACGCCCCTGGCCCGGCGACCAGAACCGTCAGCCGCCGGACCGAGCGCTCAGCCAATGCTCAATGGATGTTCTGCGGATGTTCGGAGCGCTCCTGGACCACTGGACGTGTCACGGGTGCGGTGTCGATGATCCAGATGTTGCGCTGTCGGTCGGCCAGGATTGCGGAGAGTGCGAGGAGGAGTGCTCCCGCTGCGACGATGAGAGCGACCAGGAGTGCGCCGTCGACGCCGTGGGTGTCTGCGAGGCTGCCGGAGAAGGCCTGTCCGGCAGCTGTGCCGAGGGGGCCGCCGGCGCACAGGATGGTCATGGCGACTGCTGCCCGTTCGGCCGGGGCGAGGCGTTCGGTCAGCGCGTACAGGCTGATCATGTAGGGGGCGACGGTGAAGCTTGCGACTGCGACCGCTGCGGGG
Organism: Streptomyces sp. NPDC006655; assembly: GCF_040703965.1. NCBI lineage: Bacteria > Bacillati > Actinomycetota > Actinomycetes > Kitasatosporales > Streptomycetaceae > Streptomyces > Streptomyces sp. NPDC006655. The sequence goes on from NZ_JBEYJU010000117.1 coordinate 5,294, forward strand.
AGGGACACCAGTTGCGTGCCGATGAAGAGGATCAGCATGCCGGCGCAGAGGATCGCTGCGAACGAGACGTAGCGGGCGCGCAGGGAGAACTTCTGCGGGAGCCAGGCGCAGGCGGCGCCTGCAAGGGCGCTGCCGATGCCGAACTCGGCGTAGACGAGTCCGGAGGCACCGGGCTGGTCGATCGTGTTGGCGTAGACGGTGACGGCCGTCTGGACCGCGCCGAAGATCGCGCCCATGGCGACCATGGCGAGGAACATGACGGCCAGGGGCCGGCGGGGCAGGTACGGCCTTTCCTGCTGGCCGGACGGCTGCTGGTGCGTGGTGCGGTGGGCGTAGATGAGGGCGAAGGGGAGGGTGCTCGCTGCGAGCAGGGCCATGGTCGCGACCGCGGGCGCGAGGGGGCTGACGGAGGCGAGGAGCCCGACGAAGGCGGGGCCGGCGACGAAGCTCAGTTCGTCGGCGGACGCCTCGTAGGACAGAGCCGGGGACAGCAGGTGGTGTTCGTTGCGGGACTGCACCAGTCGTGACCAGTGCACCCGTACGAGGGGGCCGACCTGCGGCTGGGTCAGGCCCACCAGGGCGGCCGCGGCGAACATGCCGGCCCGGTTGCCGTGGCTGGCGGCCAGCAGGGCCGCCCAGGCTGCGAAGTTGGCGAGCGCGGCCGCCACTCCAACTTTCCGATGGCCGTGACGGTCGGTCATGGCTCCGACCACGGGGCCGCCGATGGCGATGGCGATGCTCTGGGCCGCGCTGGCGAGTCCAGCGAATGCGTAACTGTGGGTCGCTGCCTGGAGCAGGATGAGCGTGGAAAGAGCTGAGGTCGCGTACGGCAGGCGGGCCAGGAATCCCAGGGGGAAGAAGCCGACGCCTGCAACACGCAGCAGGGAACGGTAGGACACGATGTCTCCGTCGGGCACGTCAAAGGGACGCGCCACCCAGCCACCAACGCGTCGACGAGCCCGATTCTGATCATCAACGTAGCGGAGGCGGCCGAGGGCTGTATAGATCCCTTGAGAAGAGCGGCTGGGACGATGTGCTCGGCACCGGGTGCGGGGGCGCTGTCAGGCCGCCCTCTCTGGAAGTTCGGCTCGGTGTACGGGATGGCCGGGGATCATGAAGGGCTGCTCAGCTTGTCGAGCAGGAGGTCGCGCAGAGCGTCGATGTCTGCGTCGAGTGCCACGTCGATCTCGCGTCCGAGCCGTGCGTTGTCGTATCCGGAGCGGGTGTCTATGAGGGTTGCGCCGCGTGCGGGCGTGGAGTCGCACACCACATCGACTGCCAGGCGCCGGCACTTCAGTGTGCCGGGCCAGATCGCCTCGGCGACGGCTACCGCGTCATGCAGGACAAGGCCGTCCACTCCGAGTTCCCGCTGGTAGTGGGTGCGGTACGGGGCGCAGACGGAGACGAGGGAAGACCCGGCGGGGCCGGAAGCGGCGAGCGTCTTGAGCCAGTCGTCACCCACCCAGGCCCGGTGGGTCAGGTCGACGGGAACCAGCGTCGTCGGTACGTCGGATTCGACCAGGACGCGTCGGGCCGCCTCGGGGTCGCTCCACACGTTGAATTCCGCGGTCGCGGTGACGTTGCCGCCTGCTGCCGCCCCACCCATCACCACCAGGCGGCCGATGCGAGAACGGAGCTCGGGGTAGACGGCCAGGAGCAGCGCGATGTTGGTCATGGGACCGATCGCCGCGATGGTCACGGGTGACTGTGCGGTCTTCAGGACGCCGGCCAGTACTTCTACGGCCGGGCGGGCTTGTTCGCTTCCCCGAGGAGCCGGAAGCGAGTCTGACGCTCCGCCGAGGCCGTCCTTGCCGTGGGCGTATTCGGCGCGGTGGGGGTGGGGATATACGAGTGGGCATTCGGCTCCTCTGGCCACCCGTACGTCGTCGCGGTCGCACATCGCGAGCACTCTCAGTGCGTTGAGGGTGGTCTGCTCTACGGCTGCGTTCCCGAACACTGTGGTGATCGCGCGGAGGTCCACGTGGGGGCTGCGGGCGGCGAGGGTGATGGCGAAGGCGTCGTCTATGCCGGGGTCGGTGTCTATCACAAGGGGTACGCGCTCGGAATTCACTGAGTTTCTCCATCCTGCCGGGGCTGATGGCCGTGAGAATTTCTGCGAGTTGCTGGCCGGCAGCTACTACCGGTCCGAGGATATGAACTTCTCATTCAGCCAGGCGCTCGCCTTCTCCAGCGGTCGTCTGCGCATGGTCACGGACATTCTTTCGGGGAAGCTCATCTCGGCGAGCGTCTTTCCTGATCCTTCTACCTCGAATATGGGGGTCCAGCCGCCCAGTTTTCCGCGCGGCGCAACGATTTTCCCCCGAATGCGGTCGGTCCATACCTGGACCTCACTCTTATAGGCGACACCGACCGAGCTCACGGCATCCGCTCCCCGATCTTCTCCCTTAAGTGCCGTGATGTGCGCGATTTCTTGGGCTCCCATGCCGTCGACAAACCACTTCACAAGTGCGCCCGGGAGAGAGTTCCAGGAATCGATCTCGAGTCCCGTGTCTTCGACGATCACAGGATCGTCCCAGGAAAGTTTGATGACCTGTTCCAGCTTGTTTCTGACGACCGCCTCCGGCGTCAGGGACTGGATCTCGTGCATGTCGACCCGTACCCCTTGGATCTCGGGGATGATCTGTTTAGCTTCTCCCAGCTTGATGGGGTTCGTGCTCGCGAAGAGGATATTTCGCACTGCGGCAGCTACCCTAACTATGCGTCGTCTTTTCGATACCATTTGGGGGATTCGGATCGGCTGCCCTCGGCCTGCAGGAATCTCCCGGGTTCCAATTCCTTGGAATTGTCGTACGGCTGGAATCCGTCCCGGAATCGCTGCCGTATTTGGCTCCTGATGTCCTGCCCTTTTGATCCCATCCTGCGGTGAAACGAACTGTTGGGCTGCAGGAGGATGAATACCCTGTCTCGCACCTCGTAGGTGAAGCGGTTGTGGCCTGGCCCGTAGAGCGGTGCGAAAACGGGAACGAAGTAGTCCTCGCCATCGAAGGAAAAGCGCCACTTATCATTCAGCAGGTCTTCCTCCCGAAGAGTGCGGGCTTCGGTCTCGTCGCACTTCATCAGGGTTTCGATCAGGGTGCGGAGCAGATTGCCGATCTGCACCATATCCTGACCGAATTCACTGGCGGGGAACGAGTAAATGAAACCGTCCATGGTCTCACGGAGAGCGGCACGAGTGAAGTGATGGAGCAGTCCGACGGAAGACCTTACGTGTTCCGTGACGGATAAGGACGGGTCGTACTCGGGGGCGCCCCAGAGGTTGGCCGTGACAGCGAAAGGGCAGTAGGTGCGATTGGCGATGGGGGCGAATTGCTTGACAGCCGCTGCCTGCCTGGGGTTGTGGTCTCCTCCGGAGAATGCATCGAGCGCCCGGTCATGGAAGCCGTTCTCCAGTACTTCCACGAGATCCAGTTCAAGAAAGACTCCCAGATCCAGCAGGGATATCTGGAATTCTGCTATCACTTCAGACAGAGGTCCGAAGGCGTCCTCGCCACCGCTCCCATAGCCGTGGCTGTAGAGTGCGATGTTCCGCATAATGTCAGTTAATGACGTCCTGCTGAGCGCCAGGACCTCTCCGATTTCCCGGTGCCTGCCTGTTGCCCGCCGGTCATCGATGAGTTTGCTGATGGTCGCGTTGTGGCCGAGGTCCTGATATGACTTCTTGAGTGCCACACCGTAGACATCGGCTATCCATGAGCTCGTGGCGTAGAGGCTGGCAACCGATAAGCCCACGGCCGGCAGGTCGCGGCGCTCGACGGCGGTCTCCAGGTTGGAGCACAGGTCAAGGAGGTGGAAGGCCGCGGGAAGAGGGCCGGCTCCGTGGCCTTCGCGGAGGGCGATCCGTTCCACTGCGGCCTGGATCTGTCCCACGTGGAGCTTGGATGGCCGGTGGGATTCCTGTTTGGTTCCGGTGACTATGACCGAGCCTGTGGCAGACCGGCCGTTGTCACCGTTAGGTGAATCAGGTTTCGTGACCATTGAGTTCCCCCCGTCGTAGAATCTGAGGAATTCTCTGCATCTCTGGTAGACCGTGCTCGCTCGTCGCTGTTACTCAAGATGGCGGAATATCTCCGGGAGAGTCATGACGACGGGCACCATGAGATCATCGAAGTGATCCAGGTCCTGCAGGGCATTGCGTGCGTCGTGGAAGATGACGCACCTCAGTCCTGCGTTCTGCGCAGCCAGTGCATCATCCACGGTGTCGCCGATCAGGACCACCTCATCAAGAGAGGGGTACCCGAGGGCGGCAAGGTGCACCTTGAGGTGTTCTGCTTTTGTGTCCGCCCCGGATCCCTTGTAGCCATCGGTGCGTAAGAAGTACTCCGCGATCCCATATTTTTTGATCTCCGGGACCAGTTTCTCATGGGGATGCATGGACAGCAGCGACTGAGTCCGGCCGGCCGCGGCCCACTTCCTGAGGACGGCGTCGGCGTGAGACGTCAAGGCCAGATTAGCTGAAATCCCGCGATAGGCGGCCTCGAAGTACCGCTGGAGAGTGCCGTGTTCGGCAGCGCTCAGCGGGCGTCTCGCCAGTTTCTCGAAGAAGGTGGATATGGGTCTGGTGAAGTACTTGCGGTGGTCCGCAATGGTGACCTCAGGGAGGCCGGCAGCGGCAAAAGCCGCGATAACCGATCGCATCATGATGCGGCCGTCACCGAGCAACGTGCCGTTCCAGTCCCACACGAGATGACGGGTACCTGTCATATCCATTCCTGTCCCTGAGCGTTTCACCAACGAGTCGGGCAGGGCCTGGAGCCGTTGCTCCAGGCCCTGGATCGCCCCGTGTCCGGTCGACCGAATCGGGGCTACTTCTCGATCGGCGCGGCCATCGCGCAACGGCAGTCCACGTGGGCGTCGGAGCTGCTGTCCCGCAGCGACCGGGTCATCTCGCCCACGATCTGCCTGAAGCGAGCGGCATGACGCCGGCGCGGCTCGTGCCAGTCGTGGGCGTTCATGTCGTGGTCCGACAAGCCCGCGCCCAGAGTGATGACGCCGGCGAAGGTTGCGAAGCACATGCCGGCCTCGCGAGCCATGATGCAGTCGGTCCCGTTGGTGTGGCCGATGACGTCACCGCCGAGCTGCGCGAACATCCTCACCTCGGCCCGGGTTTCGAACCGCGGCCCCGGGACGCACACGCAGCAGCCCCGCGGGGCCATGTGGAATCCCAGGCTTTCCCCTGCACGAATCATGTGCGCCCGGAGGTTGGGGCAGTACGGCTCGGTCATGTCGGCGAAGCCGAACCGGTCGTCCTCGAAGAACGTGAACTGCCGGTCCTTGGTGAAGTCGATGAACTGGTCCAGGACGAGCATGCTCCCGTTCGGGACCGAGTGCCGCAGCGTGCCGACCATGGCGGTGGTAAGCACCATCCGGACGCCGGCTCGTGATAAGGCGTCCATGTTGGCCCGGTAGTCAATCGCGTGCGGAGGGACCGGCCGCCCGGAACTGTTGCGGGGCATCACGATCAACTCGTACCCGTTCAGGGTCCCGACCGTTGCCTTCACGGAGCTGTCGCGCGTCGGCAGTTGGACTTCCCTGGCGTTGTCCAGCCATTCACGGGCATCGACATCCTGACTTCCGACGATTGCAAGCTCGGCCATATTCTTCGCTCCTAGTGATGGCGTGAATGAGCGCACGGGTGACCCGCCAGCTTTTCTGGCATGAGATGGAGGACAGGCGGCGCACTGCAGCACCGGACATGTAAGACTTCTGGGCTTTCAGCAACGGACTACGAAGGTGTTCCCGGCGTGCAGATTTCCTCGTGCAGAGCTCGGGTCCCCCTCATACATGAATGCGCCAGCGGACGTTACATCGCCCAGCCACGGCCCCTTACCGTTGCTGGGCGATCCACGCCGATTAAAAAATCGACATGGATCAAGGTAGCAAGGGTGATCACACAGGGGATGCGATTTTGAGCCGCCTCGAAAACCCGCATCCCCATTGCATCAAAGCTTCATTTCCGCCTCAGCCGCCAGAGCTCCGACAGGGTCTCGCAGTAAGCGTTTTCCCTGCTCACCCGGGTTGTTGGTCGTCACCGATGGAGACGACACCGGCACATAGGGTCTTCACAGGAGTGGGGGTCCTGGTGGCTGGATGGGCCATGTTGACTTTTGATCCGTATACAGGATCACGTACCTGTCTCCCCCCTGCGCGATCGCGTCGGGACATCACACGCGTCCCCAGGAGGCCGCAACCGAACCCCAAGGATTCAGGCATCCGGCCCAGAGGCGGGCAGACCAGGCCCCCAGCATGCACTCTCTCACCTGCGGCATCTTTTCGATCGCGCCCTCTGTCAGGGCATCGCTGCTCACACAGGTCGGGCTGCACTCCCAACTACGCCTCAATGATCGCCAAGAGGCACTGGACTGCCGGCGCATGGCAAACATGTTTCCGATCGTGCGAACGAAGGTGCCAGACCAGGTGATGCGCATCGAACGGGTGCCGAAGTCCCAGTCCCAGTTCCTAAGGGCCGTCCCGTAAATGATCTTCGAGGCGTCTCTGGCATGGTGGGCCGCCGTACGGCCCGCTGGTCTATCCGGCGAGGGCGAGGTTGTGCATCCGGGCGATGCCGAGCATGGCGTGGTGGACGCCGTCGCCTTTGAGGCGGCAGTCGCGGAGGATCTTCCAGGTCTTCATGCGGGCGAAGACGTGCTCGACGCGGGCCCGGACCTGCTTGTGGGACTTGTTGTGTTCCTTCTTCCAGTCCGGGAGTTCGCTCTGGCCGCGCTCGCGGCGGTGCGGGATGACGAGTCCGGTGCCCGGGTAGCCACCGTCGGCGATCGTGAGGGTGTTGCCGACGGCGGCCTTGGCGCCGGATTCCTCCCATGCCTTGCAGTCGTTACGGTTCCCGGCGAGCGGCCGGCCGACCACGACGACCAGGCGGGTGTCGGCGTCGATGACGACTTGGTGGTTGGTGGAGTACCGGTAGTTCTTCGACCGCTCGGCCACGGTGTGGTCCCGGGTGGGGACCAAGGTGCCGTCCACGATGAGCACGGTGTCCCTGGCGAACCGCTTGCGGGGCTGGAGCGCGAGCATCGGCCCGAGATGGTCGATGATCCGGTCTGCCGCCGACTTGGACACCCCAAACAGTGGCGCGAGCTGCCGCATGGTGAGGTTCGTGCGCCAGTAGGCCGCGACCAGCAGTGCTCGGTCCTCCAGAGGAAGGCTCCACGGCCGGCCCCTGCGGACCGCGTCCGCACCTGCGCGACGCAGCGCCGTCACCAGCTTCCCGAACTGTCGCGGGCTCAGCCCGGTGAACGGGGCTATCCAAGACGACTCCGACGCCGTGATCACACCAGCCACACCAAGATCATTCCAGGCCGGTTAGGGTGCCATCTTCGAGGCGACGGACTGGAGACGGATCATGAAGCAGAACGAGGCCTTGCAACTCGCGGTGACGTTTCTCGCCCGCAGCCAGCGCGATGACGAGCCTCCTCTGGCTATCGACACAGAGCGGGTCCGTGAGAGCAACGGGCTCCTGATCGTGCCCTGCAACTCCGTGCAGTACCTCGCCTCGCGTGATGCGCGAGAGCAGCTGTTGGACTGCTGGCCCATCCTCGTCGACCTTGAACGTGGGGATGTTCGGTTCGGGACCCTGGACGAGCGGCATCTGTGGAGGAACCCAAGCGCCTGACGGCTGTCCCGCAACCACAGTTACGGGACAGCCCTTAGCCGTCGGGCTTAAACGGTCACCTCCCTGGGACGACGCCCGCATCCGGCAGACCGTCGACACCCTGTAGCAGCACACCCGCTGACCGCGTCAAGGCCCGGAGCCTCCTGCCGGGCCTTGACGCATTTCCGGAACCGACGCGGGACGGCGAACCTGCCCGGGCCTGTCGGGGAGTAGAGGGCTACGATCGGGGCTTGCTGGTCTCCGCGTAGATGTCGACAACGTCACGTGCCTGCCAGGCCAGCCGGTAGGCGAGAACGACGATCTGGAAGAGTTCGGCCGTACTCGGCAGTTCTTCGTCGGCGAAGTTGGACCCGACATGGCGGTAGTGGACCGTGTTGGCGACGGCGGTGACGCCGGCGGGCAGCAGCCCGTCCTTCTCGGCCCGCTCGTAGGTCTCCACGACGTTCGATGACCAGCTTCCCGGGATGTCGCCGTAGTAGCAGTGCGCCAGTTGCAGGGCACACACACGCAAGACCTCCCAGCTCGATGCCAGGGCCCGCTTCGGCTCCGACGCCGCGAGGGCGCACGCCTCCTCAAAGCTCAGGCCGGTGACGATTTGGGGGATGTCGGTCCGGACCGACGTGAGCCAGTCGGGCACCGGCTGCACCTCCGCCGGCCGCCCTCGCGCCGCGACCCACTGATCACGCACCCGGTCCGCATCCGCGCCCAGTGCCGCGGCGAGCTTCTCCACGACCGGCCAGGTGGGCAGACGCCGCCCGGCGAGCGCCTCGCTGATCGTGCTCTTGCCGTACCCGGTCCGCGCCGCCATCTGACGGATGGAGGGTGCGCCCGCCGCAGCGTGCAACTGACGGAGCTGGTGGGCGAAGGCCTCAACTGCGGTCACGGCAACCTCCGGTGGTACGGCTGTGCCCGCCCAGCGTATGAGGCCCGCGGTACCGCTGTCCGGCGTTGTCCGGCAACCGTCCGGACAGCGCCGCAACCGTGCCGGAGTCCTGTCCGGACACCTGCCGGACACGATTTCGTGGACATTGCTGACCCCGCAATTGGCTCTGCGGAACCGGGCAATTGGGCGCCCGGCAAAGAAGTTGGCACCGTTTCTAAGGAAAACAGCTGCCGCACTGCATATAGGAGGCGACAGCCACCTTACAACCAGCACCCACAGGCACTGGTTTGCGAGCCAAGGAGACAAGGAAGAGTATGCGCAACAACCGTACGGGGGGCCAGGATGCCGAGTCCTGGGACACCGCGAGCAAGGACAGGCCGGACCTGCCGGAGCCCGTCCAGTACGACGTGGACCGCGTCGCCGAAGTGGTTGCGGCGGGCTTCCGGGGGCCGGTGTGGCACCAGATGGCCGACGAGATGTACGCCTACTCGTTCGGCCGGCTGTGCGCGGTGATGCGCCGCACGGAAAAGCTCATGAAGCTGACCGAGAAGTCGCCGACTCCGCTCTCGCTCACCGACGAGGACCGCGGCACGTTATACCGCAGCGCCCCCGACCGCGAACACCTTGCCATCCTGACGCTCAACGTCGCCATGGAGACCTTCCCTCAGCGGCTGAAGACGGGCGGGTACGACCCCGTCCGCAACCCCGGGAAGAACGGCAAGCATGCCCACCTCACGTCGTACTTCTACGGAAGGTGCGGACTCGTCTTCCCCCGGGTCTTCTACACCTGGCGCACCGAGCGCACGGACCGCTTCCTCCTGCATGCACCGCGGATGGGAGACGGCATCCTCGCCCACGCGCTCGGTCAGACGGGCCCCGAGCCGGTTCCCGACGACGTCGCCGCCCTGTGCGACGCTCTCACGGCCATGATCAACGGCCTCAGGCCACGTGACCGGGCGGTCTGGCTGCTGACCGTGGACAAGCTCTCCCAAGGTGAGATAGCCGACCTGCTCGGCATCAAAATCGGCGACGTCCAGAACGCCCGCACCCGTCTCAAGCAGCAGGTGAAGATGCGCAGGAGTCGCGGCGAGCTGTACGTCCCGCCCTCGATCGAAGCGGAGTGGGCCCGCAGGCGGGCCGAGGACAAGACCAAGAAGAAGGCCGCCTGATGAGCACTCCGACGCAGCAGCCGGGGCCTCCCCCCGTACCGCCTCCGCCCCGGATGAACACGACGCGCCTGACGGGTACCACCGTGCTCAGCGGGGGCGCCGTAGTGAGCGCGCTCACCATCGCGGGCGCTCCCTGGCGGGTGGTCGCAATCGGCGTGGTACTCGCGATCGTGACGCCCGGCGCGATCCTCTTCGTCCAGTCCGTCGTCCCCCAGGACTCCGAGCACAAGCGGGATCTCTGGCTGGCCTTCATGCGGTTCCTGGAGCGCCGCCGGCAGCGCAGACGGAACGGCCGGAGCCGCGAGTAGACCGCCTTGTGCGCGAAGGCTCAGCTGGCGGACAGGATGCGCAGGCCCGGGTCGCACTGATCCAGCTCGGACGGGATGTCCTCGCACCGTCAGCCGCTCCGGGGAAGCCTTCTTGCAGGCGTGCAGGTGGTCCGGGGCGCGGAGAACGGACGCATGGCATCACCACGCACAAATTAGTGGACTAATAAGTACCCTGTGTGATGCTCGCGGAGTCGCCCGCCTCATCACCCCCGGGACCACCATGCCTGTCTGCTTAGCCCTCCTGATCACGGGGGCGGCACTGCGCCAGATCGACCGCGCCCACTTCGCCCCCCGCCGGCCCTATGCCGCCGAAGCCGCCCGCCTCATAGCCCTCCAGCGGACCCGCGCCAACGACCTCACCCCGGTCCTGCTGCTGTCTGGACAGTGGATACAGATCACCGGCTGGTGGATGCTCGCGGACCACGGCACCCTCCCGGCCACGGTGGCGGCGGCAGCCGTCGCCGTGCACTTCCGCCACCTCCAGGAGATCAGCCACGCCGCCGTCCACGGCGTCCTCGCCCGCACCGCCCGCACCAACCAGCTGCTCGCCGAGATCGGCGCCCACCACCCCCTCGGCCTCGGCCCCCTCCCCGCACGCCGCCTGCGCCACGTCCGGGACCACCATCCCAACGCCACCCTGGACCGCGACCCCAACCTCGCCGAACTCCGCCGGGCCGGACTGCGCCCCGGCACCACCCGGGCTGCTTATGCGCTGGCGCTGGTCCACCCGCTCACCCCGCGCGGCATCCTCGCCACCGTCGCCGGCCTCGCCACGCACCTGCGCGGTACGGGAGCCTGGCACCGCGCCGCCGCTCTGGCCGCCGTCGCCGCGGCCGCGTACACGGCCGGCGGTTGGCCCGCCCTGATCTACGGCCTGTTCATCCCCCGCCTCCTGCTCTACCCCCAGCTCGCCTGGATGTCCCTGCTGGTCGAACACACCTGGTTCGACCCCGAGCACCGCACCGGCACCCCCGCCCACATCGAGGCCGGCCGCTGCCTGCGCCTGTACCCGCGAAACCGTGCCCTGGCGGCTGTCGCCGCCGCGACCTGGCTCCCCTACGGCGACCTCCACCACTACGCACACTCCGCCCACCCCGGCCTGCGGTGGAACTACCTGCCCGCCGTCGAACGCCACCTCGCCCCGCCCCACTACACCCCCGACGGACTCCTGCTCGGCACGGACACCGTGGCCCGCCGCCACCACCAGGCGCTCGCCGCCACTACTGCGGCACCGCATCCCGAGATGGTCTGACCAGGTACAACGGCTGTGGCCCCCGAACACCGAGGTGTTCGGGGGCCACAGCCGTATGCGGGGCAGGTTCAGAGGTCGTCCGGGTCGATGCCCTGCGCACGCGCGAGGGCGAACAGGACGCATTCCGGGTCTTCGAAGTTGAGCGGTGCGGTGGCGCTAAGGGACTGCCCTACTGTCACTCCGCGTGAGCGCCCATTTCTCAACCTGCACCCAGGCGATGGCTTCAAGTGGGTAGTGACTACACTCGCCGACGCCGTGATCGCAGGAGCCCGCAGAGTAGAGGGACACGAAGATGCAGAATCCGCTCAGGGATGGCGGTCCGCTCGACATCGCCATGGGGCTGCTCGGTTTGCTGGTCTCGATCGCTCTCTTGTGGAAGGGCATACAGATGGCCCAGAACGGGGGCTCGTACTGGTGGCCACTGACGGCAGGCGTGATGGTCGTCCTCAGCCTGCATGGCCTTTACCGGCGCTGCCGGGCGAAACGCCAGAGTAGTCCGTAGGCACGGCGCCGCGAACTGGTCTGGTGGGTCTCGTCAGCGTGTTGACTGTTCGTCACGGCGTTTGATGTGCATTGCGGGACCGGTTCCCTGGATGCAGGACGCCCGTGGTCCTGGTTGATCATTTCTGTTCTCTACGCAGAATGATCATTGGGGAGCCACAGGCTTGGTCAACGATACGACGTTGTTGCTCGGTCTCGACGGGGTGTCCGTCGTGCGGGTCGAGTCGCTGGCCGACGGAACGCGTCGGGTGCACCTGATCACGGCGGACGAGGCGGCGCGGGCCTGCCCGTCTTGCGGGGTCATCGCCTCCCGGGTGAAGGGGCCGACGGTGACCCGGCCGCGTGATCTCCCCTTCGGAGAGAGGAGGTTGGAGTTCTTCTGGCACAAGCGCCGCTGGTGGTGCCGCGAGCCGAAGTGCCCGAGGAAGTCGTTCACCGAGAGCATTGCGCAGATACCGGCCGGAGCGCGGGTTACCGCTCGGCTGCGGGAGGCGGCCGGCCACCGGGTGCGCGATGCCGGCTCCACGGTCATCCAGGCCGCCCGCGACCTGCATCTGTCCTGGCCGACAGTGATGGGCGCCTTCCGTACATCGGCGCGCGAGGTCGTCGACGCCCCACTGCCCGAGGTGAGTGTGCTGGGCATCGACGAGACCCGGCGAGGCAAAACGAAGTGGGAGCAGGACCCCGACAGTGGCAAGTGGCACCTGGTGCGGGACCGCTGGCACACCGGCTTCGTCGACGCCCTCGGTGCCGGCGGGCTGCTCGGCCAGGTCGAGGGCCGCACTGTCGCCGACGTCCTGGCCTGGCTCGCCACCACACCGCTGACCTGGCGAAAGAGTATCCGCAACGTCGCCACCGACATGTCGGCCACCTACCGCGCGGCGGTCCGCACAGGTCTGCCGCACGCGATCGTCGTCGTCGACCACTTCCACGTCGTCCAGCTCGCCAACAAGATGCTCTCCATGGTGAGGCGCCGCACCACCGCCGAGATCCGGGGCCGACGTGGACGCGCCGCCGACCCGGAGTGGAAGGCCAGACGACGCCTCCTGCGCAACCGCGAGGATCTCACCGACAACCAGTTCGCCACCATGTGGAACACCCTGCTCGGCGAGGGGAAGATCGGGCAGACGCTGCTGACAGCGTGGATTGCCAAGGAGAACCTGCGCAACCTCCTCGCCCTGGCCCGCACCGGGGCCGACCGCCACCAAGTCGGCCATGCCCGCTGGAAGTTCCTCACCTGGTGCGCGGACTCCGACATCCCCGAAGTCCGTACCCTCGCTGCCACCATCGACCGCTGGTGGACCGAAATCGCCGCGTTCATCGACACCGGCCACAGCAACGCCAAGAGCGAGGGCATCAACCGCGTGATCAAGCTCGTCGCCCGCAACGCGTTCGGCTTCCGCAACGCAAACAATCAACGGCTACGGACACGCTGCGTCACCACCCGCCGTGCCCGCGGACACCTCCGCACCGCTCAACTTTGAAGACCCCGCATTCCATCTTGTCCAGACGCTGCGCGATCGGCCGGTCCCCCGGCGAGCCGACGGCGCTGGCGAGGGTGTCGGCGAAAGCGGCGTTGGTGTCCTCGGGCACGTGAGACTCCAGCCAGTTCATCAGGGGGGAACGGTCGTCATGCCAGGTCAAATTGGGTTCAGCGGCGTGATGCCGGTGCCCGCGTACAGTTCGGGTTCCAGCGACAAGACCGTGAGCGGGTCTCCCGCCTTCACGGCCTGCCAGGCGATCGCCGCCGCGTGCGCCACCGGCCAGTCCACGCGCGCCCAGTCCATCGCATCCACCGCGTGCGCCGCGGTGAACGGCACGTTCTCCGCGAACCGCAACGATGCCGCGTGTCTGCCCGCGCCGGCTACTTGCCGCTCAGCAGCTACTGAACTTGAAAGCGTGATGTCGGTGACGATCACCCAGCCGACGCGCGCGTATTGGTGTGGTAGCTCAACGATCTACGAGTGGCGCCGGGCGGTGGGCTGGCCGACACGGAGACACCCGGGAGCGGTCATGGCCGCGGGCCGTGGACGACTTCGATCTCCAGCCTCGGGGTCTGATGGGAGTTCACCTGAATTCGGCCCCAGTCTCCGACGAGCGCGAAGTCCCCGGCGATCCACGTGAACTCGTCGATGGTGCCGTAGTCGATCTCCCCGCTCGCATCCCGGGCCGGCGGAGTCCCCTGGTCAGTCCAGGTGAGGCCGCGCACGGCGTCGAAACAGAGCAGAGCCGGACGGAAGCAGGCCCGATCGTCTCCCAGCGGCGGGCCGAAGTTGGGATGCCCTGGATCGAGCATCAGGTCCAGCCTGAACATCAGCTTCCCCGGGCGGGCTTCGATCCCCAACACGTAGCTGCCCTCGAGCTGGATCTTCTCGAAGCCCGGCAAGCTGCGATAGTCCGCCCGCATCCGAGACCTCCCTGGTGCCCACGTCGTTCTACGACGACGACACGCTACCCCTGCCCATGCCCTCCCCGGCCGCCCAGGATCAAGATGGGCACGCTCACTGCGTCGTTGCGAAGGCGGGGGCAGCGGTCGAGGGTGCTTCGCTGAACCTCAGTCCCGTTTCTGCGAAGCAGCCGTCAATCACCTGCGGCCTGTACTGCAACATCTTGAGCTTGCGCTTGACCGCGCGGGTGATCTGGCCGAGGTCGGCGGCTGCGAGGTTGCCGAGGTCGCGCTTCACCAGCGACCAGATGCCCTCGGTCGGGTTCAGATCAGGGGCGTAGGTTGGCAGCTGGAACACGATGAGCCAGTCGGAGTTCGCGGCGATGAAGTCCTTCATGCCGGCGGTCAGGTGGAGGCGTACGTTGTCCCACACGACCACGATCGGGGCGCCGAGCTGGATGTGAGCACGGACGATGAGGTCGCGGAAGTCGCGCCACCCGAACCCCTTCGGCTCGCCCTTGCGGCCCCGGTACTCGCGGATCGCGTAGATCAGCCGGGATCGCTCGCCGGGCTTGTAGCAGGTCATCCCGGCCATCGACACCCGTCCGGAACCGCGGCTGCGTACCCGTACGACCGGTGTCTGGCCCACTCGGCCCCAGGTCCTGGCTCGCGGCGGAGTCATCGACTGCCCGGCCTCGTCCTCGAATACCAGGTAGGCGCCACGCTCCGCCGCGGTGCTCTTACCCGCGGCCAGATCTCCTTTTTCCACACCTCGACCGCGTCATCGTCACGCTCGATCGCCCGCCGCGCGGGCTGCTGCCATGACCAGCCGTGCCGCCGCAGCATCTGCCAGGTGCCCTCGACGGTGTAGGAGACGTGGAACAACCGACCGATCAACGTCTTGATCCGCGCCAACGTCCACCGCTGATCCACCCACCCATGAGCCAGCGGACCGCGCTCCAACTCCCGTTCCAGTCTCACGACCTGGGCTTCGCTGAGCTTCGAGCGCCCCGGCGAGCCCTTCGACAGCACGCCGGCTTCGCCCTGCTCGCGCCAAGCCCGGCGCCACCGCTCCACCGAACGCAGGCTCACCCGCAACGCGACCGCTATCTCCGCGTTCTTCTGCCCGCCCTCGAAACGCTCGACGGCCTGCAGCCGTAAACGCTCCCGCGCTGTCCTCCCAGCGTCGGTCAACCCGCCGCCCTGTGCATACCTCACCCGCACTGAACTACCGGCTCGGAGGGCCCGATGTCCGACGAAGGGGACCGACATCACGCTTTCAGGTTCAGTAGTACCGAGAGCGAGGGAATGATCACTCGTCCTGTGCCGCGTGAGGCCTCGATGTAGAGGCCGGTGAAGAAGGGATCGGCGCGGAACAGGGCGGCCAGAGCGGTGTGGTCCAAGACAGCGGTCAAGTTCATGCGGCTGCGTCGCCCTGATGGGCCCGAATCATTGCCCAGGCGTTCTGGCCGGCCTGCTGGACCGGTTCGGTGTACTCGATGCCAAGCTCACGGGCCGCCTCGACGGCCCGCTGTTCCCGTTCGGCCGCCGTGAGCTCACGCGTTGCGAGTTCTTCCAGCAGCTCCGTAATGGTGGTGCCTCGCTCGTCAGCGAGGACGCGCAGCCGATCGCGCACTTCCTCGCTCGTCTTGATGCTTGTCGGCTTACTCATAGGCCCGATTCTACCGCCGGTAGAATCGGGCTGCGGCTCTTTTGTTGTAGGCAGGGATCGCCGCCCTGGGCTCCCGCGCGGCCCGGGGCGACGGCAGGCGTGGGTGCGCGGCTCGGCGTTCTACCAGCCGGTCATGTCGACGAGGAGGTCGCAGCGCGGACCCTCGGCGGCTGGCCGATGGTATTACTTTCCCGAAGGCCCAACCTTGCTATTCCCACAAGAGATTCACGCGTTGGATTGGTTCTGGCGAGAGTGGCCGGACCAGCCGCTACGCGCTTTCAGCGCTAGCATCAGGAGCGGTCACTTGAGTTTCGTGATCTGATTATCGTCGCCGTACTCGCCCCAAAGCACCGTGTGTCCGTTCGTCGCCCCAGCCCACAGGGTCGCAGTGCAGCCGTCGTTGAATCGAAGCAGCACTTCGCTTCTTTGCCTCCCCTTGCCACTACTCCACGTCCCATTGCCTCCCTTTTCCTTAACCCCGTCGCCCGAGCAACTGAAATATTCGAGCTTAATGTCACTAGCCGTAAAATTCCCATTCTTTTGCAGGTCCAGGGTGGCGGACCCCGACTTCCAGATGCGTATGAGAGAGGCGGTGGATACGAAGCGCCCTTCCGGATATTTTTCGTAGTCTGTCGATGCGTAGCATCCGGACAGGAGGAGGGCGGCAACGGCAAGGGATGCGATGAAATATGGTGTTTTGTATTGCATTCCAATTACCCGGCTGGACTGTGTCACTTCTTCTCCCTGCACTGGGAGGCCGCAGTGCGGATACCCGTCGAACAGGGAACCGCGCTGCAGCCTCCGAAACTCCGACTCGGACTGATTCTAGTTCATGATTACCGTTCGGAAGGTAATCGTCATGTAGTGCGAGGTCGCTGCGCCAAAGAATGCGACTATTCCGTCATTGTCGTATCTTTGGACTGCACGATCGGCTGCCGTTCCGTAGCCTGTCGCGATGTGGGCGAAGGACGACATCGTCATGTTGTTGGTGATGGTGATTCGAGCCTGCACGCCGTTTCTGTTCGCTCGAAGAATCTTGTATTTCGCAGTGTATGACCCGAGTACGGCCAGGGAGGCGTTGCGGCCACCGCTCATGAGGGACCACCCATCGGTGAGGAACTGCTTGATCTTCCCCTGAGTGCTCATCGCGCCGATCGAGTACGGCTCGAGGGTGCCTTCCGTCTGACCTCGCGACCATTTCCGCATGATCTCTTTCCGTTGGGCAGCGGTTACGTCGCTGACCATGACCTGCTTGGCTACTTCGCTGTCTTCGCCATAGGTCGTGGCTCCGTCGAGAGAACCTGCACCCCACTTCAGTCCGATCTCCCGAAGGTCGTCATTGCCGCCGCCCAGGATTGCATCCCCTGGGTTGCAGGAGACGAGGATCTGCATTGCGGCGCATTCGCGTTTTTCCGCATAGCCGGGGGCGGCAATGCCTGGCGGAATGTAGGGGAGGTATTCCGGCTGGGGTCCGATGAGAGGTCCGGCGGCCACGCCGCAGCCTACGAGAGGTGCGCAGCCGCCTGAATTGCCTGCGCTCGATCCGGTACCGCTTGTATGTCCCGTACTGCTGGTGCTCGCTGTGCCGCTGCCCTCGTAGCATCTATGCCTGTCGCAATAGTCACCGCCTGCGTTGTTGCCGTCGACGTCGTGGTAGCCGCCTTGGGAGTCGACCCAGTCGCCTCGGCATGCGTCATCCGCGCAGAACCTCATACCGCTCGGGTCGGAGAACGTGGAGGGGTTGTTGCCCGCGTAGGCGTAGCCGTTGAGGGATTGGGCGTTGTTGGTGTCGAGGAGCGGGTCGACGCTGAGGAAGCGGCCGGTGGTGGAGTCGTATTCGCGGGCTCCGATGTAGGTGAGGCCGCTGGTGGAGTCAGTGCTCTTGCCGAGGAAGGTCTTGTCATCCGCCCAGACGCCGGTTCCGCCGGAGCGTGCGGCGCCGAAGGGGGTCTCGTAGCGCTTGGTGACGGCTTGGGTGGTGGCGTCGAGGCTGAGAGTGGAGGTGCCGTGCGGATCGCCGGCGAGGTAGGACAGGGTCTGGGATCCGCTCTTGTTGGTGCGCAGGGCAATGGTGGTGCTGCCGACGCTGTAGTAGCGCTGCGCCCAGTACTTGGCGGTCGAGGTCGAGGTGTCCAGGTGAACTTCGGTTGTGCCGAGGTAGAGGACGGTTTCGCCGCTGGTGTTGCGGCGGATGAGGAGGTTGCCGTCCGCGTCGTAGACGTGGCTGGTCGTGCTCTTGGTGGTGCCGCTGCTGGACTTCACGGTGACGGTGTCGAGGCTTCCGGCGGCGTTCCAGGTCAGGGACTGGGTGTCAGTGCCGTTGGGGCGGGTGGTTGTCGCACCGATGCCGTTGTAGTCGTAGGCGGCGGTCACACCGGTGCAGGAGGTCGCGGTGGTCGTCGCCGTGAGGCGGTGGGGCTTGGCGGTGTTGTAGCAGTACGTGCGAGTTGAAGTTCCCCCCTGATCTTGGACAGCGTGTTTCTACGCTGCGGGGGTGAAGTCGTGTTGCAGCCTAGCTCGGGTTTCGAGCGGGGTGAGGTACC
>NZ_JBEYJU010000118.1:0-23508 GCF_040703965.1 Streptomyces sp. NPDC006655
CACAACACTCGCGTTGTGACTGGAGTTAACCCGATTGCTCTTCCGATCTGAGGCGGGACGGCGACGGCCCCCGGAGGCGGGACGGGGGCGGACCCCGGAGGCGGGACGGGGGCGGACCCCCGGGGCGGGCCGGGGGCGCGCCCCGGAGGCGGGACGAAGGCGCCGGCCGGCGACGGTTCGGCGGCGAAGCCGGTGGCCGGGCGGGCGATCCACTCGCCGGTGAGTCCGGCGCCCGGGTCGGGCGGGGTGCTGCTCAGGGTGGTGCCGGTCGCCTTGTGGCCGGTGGTCATGCCGTGCGTCCAGGACGGCAGCCGGGTCTCCCGGGGCCCCGTTCGAGGGGTCCGGAGCCCGGGCCGCGCGGTGACGACGGTGGGGACGTACGTGGGGGTGGTGCGCCCGGAGACGATCCGGCGGCCCAGTTCCCGTGCGTCGTAAGGGCGTTGCTCCGGGCGTTTGGCGAGCAGGTCGAGGATCACCTGCTCGAACCAGCCGGGCAGTTCGGGGCGGTGGGTGCGCGGCGGGGCGGGCCGGGTGTCGCGGTGGCCGACGAGGACGGCCCAGGCGTCGTCGAGGTCGAACGGCGGTGCCCCGGTGGCGATCTCGTACAGCACGCAGCCCAGCGAGTACAGGTCGCTGCGCGGGTCGACCTCGGTGCCGCCGATCTGTTCCGGTGACATGTAGTGCGGGGTGCCCATGGCGATGCCGGTGCCGGTCAGCCGGGGGGTGAGGCCGATGTCGTGGCCGAGGCGGGCGATGCCGAAGTCGCAGAGTTTCACCGTGCCGTCGGTCAGCCGCATGATGTTGGCGGGTTTGAGGTCCCGGTGCACGATGCCCTGCTGGTGGGTGTAGGCGAGGGCGGCGGCGACCTGTTCGGCGATGTCGACGACGTCCCCGACGGGCAGCGGATGGTGCTTGTTGTCCTCCAGGAGCCGGCTGAGGTCGCGGCCGTCGAGCAGTTCCATCACCAGGTAGAGGACGCCGTCGGACTCGCCGAAGTCGTGGACGACGGTGACCCCGCGGTGCGAGAGCCCGGCGGCCACCCTCGCCTCGCGGCGGAACCGCTCGCGCAGCACGCGGGTGAACGCCTGGTCGTGGTGCGGGCCGAGCGGTTTGAGGCACTTCACGGCGACCTGCCGGCCGAGGGACTCGTCGCGGGCCCGCCACACCTCGCCCATCCCGCCCCGCCCGATCAGGTCGAGCAGCCGGTACCTCTCCTGGACCAGCCTGCTGTCAGCCATCGCGCGCCGTCGCCCCCCGTCGCCTCCAGCTCCGCCCGTTCCCGGCCGTAACGGTGCGACCGCGCCGAACCGGCCGAATCCGGGCCCCCTGGACGACCAGTATGGCGGTCTAGGTCCCGACTTTGTACGGTGCCGGGCGCGCGGCCGGGCCGAGCCTCGCCATGGCCCGCAGAATGTGTTTGGGCGGGAGTTGCCAGCGCAGACGTGCGGGAACACAGCGCAAGGCGGTGCCGGTGGCACGCAGTCGCCGGGTGACGACGGCCGGTTCGGGGGCCGGGGCGCCGTACAACTCGTGGGCGTACGGGGGCAGAGCGGCGTACGCCAGGTGGGCCACGCGCCGCCACAGCACCTCGCGCGCCGGTATCAGCAGCGGGTGCGTCGGCGGCCGGCGCAGGAAGTCGTACACGTCGCGCGCGTCGGCCCCGGCGGCGAGGAGCGGGCGGGTCTTCTCGAAGTAGGCGGTCAGCTCCTTCCGGTCGGCGGGTACGGTCGCGGGATCGAGGCCCACCAGGCGGGCGCTGACCCGGTGTTCGGCGAGGTAGCGGTCGGCCTGGGCGTCGGTGAGCGGGAAGCCGGAGCGGCGGACCACGTCCAGGTAGGAGTCGATCTCCGCGCAGTGCACCCACAGGAGGAGTTCGGGTTCGTCCACGCCGTAGCGCTCGCCGGTGTCGGGATCGGTCGCCCCGAGCATGCTGTGGACCTTCCGGATCCGGGCCCCGGCGCGCTCGGCGGCCTCCGTGGTGCCGTAGGTCGTGGTGCCGACGAAGTTCGCGGTCCGCATCAGGCGGCCCCAGGCGTCCCGCCGGAAGTCGGAGTTCTCCATCACCCCGCGGACCGCCCGCGGGTGCAGGGCCTGGAGGTAGAGCGCGCGGATCCCGGCGACCCACATCATGGGGTCGCCGTGCAGTTGCCAGGTCACGGAGGCCGGGGTGAACAGCCCGGGGTCGGCACCCATGCGGGCAGGCTACCGCCGTACCCGCGGCATCCCCAGTCCGATCCAGGAGATGATCTCGCGCTGGATCTCGTTGTTGCCGCCGCCGAAGGTGAAGATGACCGCCGAGCGGTAGCCGCGTTCCAGGTCGCCGTGGAGGACCGCGCCGGCCGAGCCCTCCTTCAGCGGGCCCGCCGCCCCGGCGATCTCCATGAGCCAGGCGTAGGCGTCACGGCGGGCCTCGGAGCCGTAGACCTTGACCGCGGAGGCGTCCTGCGGGGTGAGGGTGCCGTCCTGGACGGCGCTGACCATCTGCCAGTTGAGGAGCTTCATGGCGTCGAGGCGGGTGTGGGTCTGCGCGAGGCGGCGGCGCACCCAGGGCAGGTCGACGACCCGGCGGCCGTCGGCGAGCTTGGTCTCCATGGCCCAGCGCTGCACGTCGCGCAGGGCACGGATGGCCATGGTGCCGTGGGCGGCGAGGGTGACGCGCTCGTGGTTGAGCTGGTTGGTGATCAGCCGCCAGCCCTGGTTCTCCTCGCCGACCCGGCGGGAGACGGGGACGCGGATGTTCTCGTAGTAGCTGGCGGTGGTGTCGTGCGAGGCGAGGGTGTTGATGAGGGTGCAGGAGTAGCCGGGGTCCGTGGTCGGCACCAGGAGCATGGTGATGCCCTTGTGGGGCGGGGCCTCGGGGTCGGTGCGGGTGGCGAGCCAGACCCAGTCGGCGGTGTCGCCGTTGGTGGTCCAGATCTTCTGGCCGTCGACGACGTACTCGTCGCCGTCCCGGACGGCCCTCGTCCGCAGGGCCGCGAGGTCGGTGCCGGCGTCGGGCTCGCTGTAGCCGATGGCGAAGTCGATCTCACCGGCGAGGATGCGGGGCAGGAAGTACGACTTCTGCTCCTCGGTGCCGAACTGCATGATCGTCGGGCCGACGGTGTTGAGCGCCATCAGCGGGAGCGGGACGCCCGCCTGGGCGGCCTCGTCGAAGAAGATGAACTGCTCCATCGCGGTCAGCCCGCGCCCCCCGTACTCCTCGGGCCAGCCCACGCCGAGCCAGCCGTCCGCGCCGAGCCGCCGGAGGGTCTCGCGGTAGAAGCGTTTCTGCGCGGCGGGGTCGGCGTAGCGGGCGTACGCGTTGTCCGGCACCAGGCCGGCGAAGTAGGCGCGCAGCTCGGTGCGCAGCCGCTGCTGCTCGGGCGTGTGGTCGAGGTGCACGGCGCCTCCAGGCTCCCGACGGGCGGTCCTGACGGCGCACACCGTAGAACGTGTTCCAGAAATAGGGAATGGCGGTGCGACCGTCTCTCACCTGGCGGCGGTCAGCCGAGCACCGCGATGAAGTCCGCGCACGCTCTGGCGCACGCCCGGCAGGCGTCCGCGCTCTTCTCGGCCCCGGGCTGGGTGTCGAAGGCCTGGGCGCACTCGAGACAGATCGCCCGGCACCATTCGAGCTGGACGCGCAGGCCGGTCTCGTCCCTGCCGGTCTCCTCGGTCAGCGCCCGGCAGGTCGCGTCGCACACCTCGGCGCACATGATGCCCTTGCGGCGCACCTGTTCCGTCCGGGCGGCCCCGCCCGGGTCGAGCACGCCGGCACGCAGCGCGCACGCCCGGGCGCATTCCGTGCAGGCCAGCGCGCACGCGAACCGGTCCTCCAGGAACCGGTACAGCTCCTGCTGGGAAGTCTGCTGTGTCACCCGGGCCGGGTAGCCGGGCGGACGGTGCGGCAAACACCCCGGAGCCCAGGGGTTCCGGCCGTCCACGGCACCACCGGCCGGCCAGGGTGCCGCCACGCGTCGCGGACTGCGCTCGATCAGTCACCCATCACGTCCGGTTCGCACCATTCTGGGCGGGTATCCCCTTGCTATGAGTACGGTATCGATGCAGCAGCTGGCCGCTCCCAGCGGCCTGATGAGTCTCGCGCTCTTCCTGGTGGCCATGGCCGTGCTGGCGATGCTGGCCGGCGGCTTCTGGCTGGGCAACCGGGTCAAGTACCACGAGTCGGACCGGCCGCGCCCCGAGGAACAGCCGAAGCTGCCACCGGAGGGCGCGGTGCACGAGGTCCTGGAGAACCGCGAGTCGGAGGAGATCCCCCAGATCCCCAAGGGCGGCCGTCCGCTCACCCCGTACGAACTGGGCAACCAGCAGACCAGGCCGAGCACGTCGAAGGACCGGCCACGCTGGAGCAAGGGCTCCAGCGGCTCGTTCGGCGGCGGCGGCCTCGGCGCCCACTGACCGCCCGCTCATCCGGCCCGCTACTCCCCGGCGACCCCCCGGCCCGCGTCGAGACGTCCGACGTGGGCCACGTTACCGAGGTCCTCGGCGTCCTGGCTCGGCACGGCCGCGAACCAGGCGTCGAGGATCTCCTTGAGCACCGGCTGCGAGGTCAGCCGCAGGCTCAGGGCGAGCACGTTGGCGTCGTTCCAGCGCCGGGCGCCGTCGGCGGTGTAGGCGTCGGCGCACAGGGCCGCGCGCACGCCCGGGACCTTGTTCGCGGCGATCGCGGCACCGGTGCCGGTCCAGCAGCAGACGACCGCCTGGTCCGCGGCACCGGCGGCCACGTCGCGGGCGGCCGCCTCCGAGCAGACCGCCCACCGGGGATCGGCCCCCGGGTCCAGCGCGCCGTACACGCGCACCTGATGGCCCCGGCGGCGCACCTCCTCGACGAGGAGGCGGGCGACGGGTTCGTCCATGTCCGAGGAGACGGAGATCTTCACACCGCTTCACGTTACGCGTCGACCCCGGGGACTTCGTCCTCCCCTCGGGGTTTGACAGCGACGCCCCGCCTCCACCATGCTTCCATTAATTCATTAGCACAAGCATGGTGGAACCGAGGAAGGCGACGTTGATCGACTACCGGATCGACCGTGGCAGCGGCGTACCGGCCTACGTGCAGATCGTCGAGCAGACCGAACGGGCGCTCAGGATGGGCACCTTGCGGGTCGGCGACAAGCTGCCCACGGCCAAGGAGGTGGTGGCGGCCACCGCCATCAACCCCAACACCGTGCTGCGCGCCTACCGCGACCTGGAGCAGGCCGGCCTGGTCGAACTCCGCCGCGGTCTCGGGACCTTCGTGACGCGGTCACTCGCCCGGCCCGACGCGGCGGACGACTCGCCGCTGCGTCGCGAGGCCACCGCATGGGTGACCCGCGCCCGGGCGGCGGGGCTGGAGCGGGCCGACGTGCTCGCCCTGGTCACGGCCGCCCTGGACGCCTACGACGACCAGCACGACGGCACGACCCCGGGCCACCGGGGCCGGCAGAAGGAGGACGCATGACCGGGCCTGACGCCTCGGCCGCGCTGTGCGCCACGGGACTGGGGCTGCGGTACCGCAGACGGGGCGCATGGGCCCTGCGGGACTGCGAGTTCACCGTGCCCCGCGGCCGGGTCACCGCACTCGTCGGACGCAACGGCGCCGGCAAGAGCACCCTGCTGCACCTGGCCGGCGGGCTGCTGCGGCCCGACGCCGGGGAACTCCGGGTGCTGGGCACCGTTCCCGGTACGGCCGGGTCCCGCGCCCGGGTCGCGCTGCTCACCCAGGACAAGCCGCTCTACCCGCGGCTCACCGTGGCGGACACCCTGCTGATGGGCGAGAAGCTGAACTCCTCGTGGGACCGGGCGACCGCCGAGCGGATCGTCCGCGAGGGCGGCATCCCGCTGCGCGCCCGGGTCGGCGACCTGTCCCCCGGCCGGCGCACGCGCGTCGCGCTCTCCCTGGCCCTGGGCAAGCGGCCCCGACTCCTGCTCCTCGACGAGCCGTTGGCCGACCTCGACCCGGTGGCACGCGGCGAGATCATGGCCGAGCTGATGGCCGAGGCCGCCGAGCACGCCACGGACATCGTGCTGTCCTCGCACGTCCTGCCGGAACTGGAGGAGACCTGCGACTGGGTCCTGGTCCTGCGGGACGGTCGCGTCGCGTTGTGCGAGGACGCCGACGCACTGCGCCGCAGCCATGCCGTGCTGACCGGGCCCGCCGGCCAGGCCGACGCCCTGACCGGACAGCACACCGTCGTGAACAGCCGTACCGGCGGCAGACAACTGACCGCCCTGATAAGGCGGCACGGGCCGGTGCGCGGTGACTGGCACGTCGCACGCCCCGCGCTGGAGGACGTCCTGATCGGCTACCTCCAGTCCGGCGAACCCGCCTCTCCCGCCGCCGCTCCCGCCGAGCGGACGGGGGCGGCCGCGTGAAGGGCTCCCTCTGGCTCGCATGGCGCCAGCACCGCGTACCGGCCGGCATCGGCGCGGCCGCGCTGCTGGTCGCCGCGGCGATCGCCTCGTACTCGCGCTCGGGCATGCTGGACGCCCTGCACAGCGGGCTCTTCGACCACTGCCCCACCGGGCCGCTGTACTGCACCCGCTCCGGCACCGGCCTGCCCCTGCTGCTGGACGTCGGGCCACTGCGCTACCTGGGGGCGCTGAACATCGCCCTGCCCGTCCTCATCGGCGTCTTCTGGGGCGCCCCGCTGCTGGGCCGCGACCGGGAACTCGGCACCCACCGCATGATCCTCGCCCAGGGCGTGAGCCGAGGCCAGTGGTTCACCTCCCGGTTCGCGCTGGCCGCGGTGACCACGACGGCCCTGTCCGGCCTGCTGGCGGGGGTGTTCGCGTGGTGGTGGCGGCCGGCCGCCGACCGGAGCTACGGACTGTTCTGGTACGACGACGCGGCCCTGAGCGGCTCGGGCCCCCGCGTCGTGGCGGCCGCCCTGTTCGGCCTGGCGGCCGGTACCCTGCTCGGCCTGCTGACCCGCCGGGTGCTGGCGGCGATGGGCCTGACCCTGCTGGCGACGGGGGCGACGACGCTCCTGCTGGAGTGGACGCACCACACCCGGCTGCTGGTCCCGCCGCACACCTACGTCAGCGCCGGCAGCGTCCCCAAGGCGCCGATGGGCGAGAAGTGGTCGACCGGCACCTACGGCCTGATCACCGCCTCCGGCCGCCACGACGACGTGCTGAACTGCCCCTATCCCTCGGGCGCCCAGCTCAGGGAGTGCATGGCGGCGCACGGGTACGTCGCCCGCTTCTACGAGGCCAGTCCGGCCGGTGACTACTGGGCGTTCCAGTGGACCGACACCGCCGTCCTGGGCGGCCTGGCCGTGCTGCTCACGGCCGCCACCGTGCTGCTCCTGCGCCGCCGCGTCTGACCGCGGCGCCCACCACCCGCTTCCTTCCCTCCCCCTTCCGCCCCCGACGGGGATCACCTTGCGCACGGAGGTCGCTTCGCCATGCCGTCCGACATACCCGCCGGGGGGCCGTCGCCCGGACCGCGGCCGAACGGGCCGGCCCGGCTGGCCGCGGTGGACGGGCTCCGCCTGGTCGCGGCCCTGATGGTGGCCGCGTACCACTTCCTCGGAACCCCCACCCCGCACTTCTGGGGACGGACCGAACTGCGTGACCTCGCACCGTTCCTGCACGAGACCAGCCGCTACGGCTGGCTCGGGGTCGAGTTCTTCTTCGCCATCAGCGGGTTCGTCATCTGCATGAGCTGCTGGGGACGGACGCCCGGACAGTTCACCGTCTCCCGCGTGGCACGGCTCTTCCCCGCCTACTGGTGCGCGGTGCTCCTCGTCGTCGGGCTCGTCCTCGTCTCACGACTGGGTCACCGGCCCGCCGCCACCCGGGTCGACCCCCGCACCGTCGTCGGAAACCTGACGATGGCTCCGGGGCCCCTGGGGCTCGACCTGGTCGACGGAGTCAGCTGGACGCTCTGGGTGGAGGCCCGTTTCTACCTGCTGACGGCCGTACTGCTGGTCTTCGGGCTGTCGTACCGGCGGGTGGTGGCCTGCTGCGCGGCCTGGCTCATGGCCGGTGTCGTCGCCCTCGAACTGCACTCACCACTGCTGGACGAATTCGTACTGCCCCGGTACACCGGCCTGTTCGTCGCGGGAATCGTCCTGTACCTCATGCACAGGTTCGGGCAGAGTCTCCTGCTGTGGCTGCTGCTGGGCTTCGCCTGGTCCTACGAACTCACCGTGCTCGAACTCCGGGTGGCCGACCACGCCACCGTGCCTCCGGGTGAGAGCCGCCCCTCCTGGGCCGTGTGCGCGGCCGTGCTCACGGTCTGCCTCGGGCTGCTGGCGCTGGCCGGGGTGCAAGGCCCCCTGGCGAGGCTGCGATGGCGCCCGCTGGTCACCGCGGGCGGACTCACCTACCCGTTCTACCTCGTCCACCAGAGCATCGGAATTCCGTTGGCCAAAGGTCTGATCCGGGCTTTTCCGACGCTGGGGCCGCTGCCCTCGATGGCGGTGTCCGTCGGGTGCGTGCTGGGGCTGTCCCTGCTCGTCCACACCGCGGTGGAGCGCCCGCTCGGGCGCCTGCTGAGGCATCGTCTGACGCTCGATGCGCGGGTACGGGACCTGGGCGCGAAGCCGGTCCTGACCCGCGCCCGCTGACGCGCAACTCCTCTCCTGGAAAGGTCTCCCGTGCCCCTCACCAGACGCAAAAGACGCATACTCGTCGCCGCCGTGACGGCGGTGGCCGCCGCCCTGGCCGTCGCGCTGACCCTGGCCCTGACGGTCACCACCTACGACCACACCTCACCGCGCGCCGCCCGCGACAAGGCGACGGGAACGGTGCGGGGCGCCGTCGACTGCCGCAGGGCGAAGTGCGTGGCCCTCAGCTTCGACGGCGGTCCCAGCCCGACGACCCCGAGGCTGCTGGACATCCTGAGACAGGACCACCTGCACGCCACGTTCTTCGTGCAGGGCAGGGGCCACATCGCGAAGTACCCCGGCATCCTGCGCCGGATGGCGGCCGAGGGGCACGAGATCGGCAACCACACCTGGACCCACCCCAGGCTGACGGAGATCTCCGCGGCCGACGCCCGCCGGGAGCTGACCCGGACCCAGGACGCCATCGAGCGGATCACCGGCACCAGGCCCGTCCTCATGCGTCCCCCGCAGGGCCGCACCGACCGCAAGGTGGCGAAGGTCTGCCGGGAGCTGGGGCTGGCGCAGGTGCTGTGGAGCGTCACGGCCAAGGACTACGAGACGACCGACTCGGCCCTGATCACCAGAAGGGTGCTGGACCAGACCCGCCGCGACGGCATCATCCTGCTGCACGACCTGCACAAGGGGACCGTGCCCGCCGTCCCGGGGATCATCAAGGCACTCGAGGCACGCGGCTACACCATCGTCACGGTGTCGCAGCTGCTGGCCCCCGCCGAGCCGGAGCCGGGCATGGTCTACCGGCCCTGAGGAGGGTGGGCCGGTGCTCGGCCCGTCCCGTCGGCCGGCCGCGCCGCCGCCGCGTCCGTACGGGCCTCGATCGCGGTGAGCACCGAGGACATGTCGAGGCGGCCGTTGCCCAGCCGTACGCTCTCGCCGTACAGGTCGCCGCTCAGGTCGAGCAGCGGCGTGGCGAGGCCGGCCGCGCGGGCGGCGTCGGCGATGAGCCGGGTGCTGGCGTAGGCGTCGGCGGTGGCCGCCTGCACGGTGAAGTCGTGGGCGGCGAGCATCGGCACCTTGACCCGGGTCACCCCGCTGCCCAGCTGGCCGGAGTCGACCACGGACCGGAAGGTCTCCAGGTCCAGGCCCTGCCGCTGGGCGAAGTGCACGGATTCGGCCAGCGCCGCGATCGTCGTGGTCAGATACAGGTTGACGGCCAGTTTCATCAGTACGCCGGAGCCGGCCGGCCCGCAGTGGACGGCCTCCCGGCACATCGGTGCGAGCAGCGGCCGTACCTCCGCCACGGTCTCCGGATCGCCGCCGAGCATCGCGACCAGTTCGCCCGCCTCGGCAGGCTTGCGCGACCCGGACACCGGCGCCTCGACGAACCGTCCGCCCGCGGCCCGGACGTCGGCGGCGAGGCCGCGCGCGTACTCCGGGGACGTCGACCCCGTCGACACCACGACCCGGTCGGCGACGAGCTTCTCGAACCCCGGGCCGCCCCGGCCCAGCACCGTGTCCGTCACCTCCTCGTCGAGGAGCATGACGATCACGACACGCGCGCGTGCGAACACCTCCTCGACGCTCGCCGCGACCAGCGCCCCGGCCGCCCGCAACGGCTCCGCCCGTTCCGGCGTCCGGTTCCAGACGACGAGCGGGGTTCCGGCCCGGGCGAGGTTGAGCGCCATGGGCTGCCCCATCACACCGAGTCCGACGAAGCCGTACATCGGGGCGTCGGGGGTGTCGGCGACGTGTGTCATCGTCGTGACTCCTGCTCTCTCGGCGAGCGGTGCGGACACGCGGGAACCATCCGCACTGTACGGTGCGGGAGCGCCGGTCCACCCCGGCCGCCGCCGCGCGGCCACGGCTCCCCACGTCAGCCAGTGGCAGACGCTCATCGGGAGGCTGCGTCCCCTCGGCCGGCCCCTGCCCTTCCGGCGGCTCGGCCGCGACCGCGACGCGGCCGCCCTCGTGGCTCCGCCGTCCAGACCGCTCCACCGTCCTCGTGGCTCGGTCACCCCCGTCGCTCAGCCGTCTCCCTCGCCCGGCCGTTGCCCCGATCGGCTCAGGTGCGGCGCGCCTCAGGCGTGCGGGAGACCGGCGGTGCAGGATCCAGGGAACGGCGGCGGTCCCGGGACGGGCCGCCCGGCACCGCCCCACCGTGTGAAGAGGTCCGGCCATGCAACGCTTCGACGACCCGCTCCTCACCCTCCCCCTCGGTGTCACGCCGGCGGCGGCGTGACCGGCGGACCGGGCGGCGGACGCTACGGCGAGGCGGTCTTCCGGCCCGAGCAGGCGGGCGAGGGCGAGCGCATCGACTTCGGGGCCCTCGCCTACGACGACATCACCATGGCACGGCTGCGAGCGCTCGGGGTCGGCCCCGGATGGCGCTGCCTCGACGTGGGCGCCGGCACCGGCACGGTCGCCCGCCGGCTGCTCGACGAGGCCGGGGTGGAGAGCGTGCTCGCCGTCGACCGCGACGTGCGGTTCCTTCCGGGGCGGCCCGGGCTCGACGTGCTGGAGACCGACATCACCGCCGCGCACGCCGTCCGCGGCCGGTTCCGGCTCGTGCACGCCAGGTTCGTGCTGATGCACCTGGGCGAGCACGAGCGTCTGATCACGACGCTGGCCGAACTGGTCGAGCCCGGCGGGGTGCTGGTGCTCAGCGACGCCGTCGACGTGACGAACGACCGGACGCCGGACACGCCGTACACCGTCGCGATGCGGGCGATGTGGCAGGGGCTGCGGGCGACCATCGGCACGGACGTCTCGCGGGTGCCGTCGTACCCACAGCTGCTGCGCGGGGCCGGGCTGCTGCCGGTCGCCGCCGAACTGCACGTGCCGCCGCTGCTGCCGGGCAGTCCCCTCAGCCGTTTCTGGGCGGACACCTGGGAGCGGAGCCGGTCCGCGATGGTGGCCACCGGCCTGGTCGACGACGCGGCCGTCGACGCGGCGATCCGCTACCTGTCCTCCGACGAGTGCGCCGCGCTCTCCGCCGGCATGCTGACCGCCTGGGGCCGGAAGCCCTCACCGACGGTCGCATGACAGCGCGGTCAGCGTGCGGTCGCATCTGACATGATTGCCGTCGACCGAGCGCCCACCGGGAGAAGTCATGCCACCAGAGAAGGGACGCGGCAGGAGCGGTGCCGCTCCCCGCAGTGTCGACGTGGCCCGGCTCGCCGGTGTCTCCCAGAAGACCGTGTCCCGGGTCTTCAACGACGAGCCGTACGTCTCCGACGACGTACGCCGTCGTGTTCTCCACGCCGCCGGACAACTCGGCTACCGGCGCAACAACGCCGCCCGGGCGCTGGCGTCCGGACGCACCCGCTCGATCGGCGTGGTGACGCTCGGCACCGCCCTGTACGGTCCCGCCTCGCTGCTCATGGGCGTCGAGCGGGTCGTCCGGGACACCGGCTACGCGCTGCGCGTGGTCAACACGGTGGAGGGCGACCCGGCGGGCCTCTCGGGCGCCGTGGATTCGCTCCTCGACCAGGGCGTGGACGGCATCGTCATCTCCGAACCCATCGACGAGCACCGGGGCGGCGCGGACACCTCGCTGCGGGTCGACGTCCCGGTGCTCGTGATCGGCGCGCCGCCGCCGGTCACCGCGCCCACCGTGCTGACCGCGGGCGACGGCGCCGACCTGATGGCCCACACGGCCACCGAACACCTGCTGTCCCTGGGGCACCCGACGGTCCACCATCTCGCCGGTCCGCAGCGCTGGTACGCGGCGCGGTACCGGCTGGAGGGGTGGCGCTCCGCCCTGACCGCCCAGGACAGGACCGTGCCCCCGGTCGTCACGGGCGACTGGTCGGCCGCGTCCGGGTACGCGGCGGGCCGGGCGTTCGCCGCGGACGACTCGGTCACCGCCGTCTTCGCCGCCAACGACGACATGGCCATCGGCCTGATCCGGGCCCTGGCGGAGGCAGGGCGGCGGGTGCCGGAGGACGTCAGCGTGGTCGGCTTCGACGACATCCCGGTCGCCGCCTATGTGACTCCCCCGCTCACCACGGTGCGTCAGCCTTTCGACGCGGTGGCCCAGGAGGGCCTGAAACGTCTGGTGCACGCCATCGAGAACCCGGCGGCGGACCCCCTGCCGGCGAGCGGGCCGCCGGTCGACCTCGTCGTCCGCGCCTCGACCGCGCCACCGCCGGGCGAAGCCGCCGCCCCCTCGAAATGAGCTCCCGGCAGACCGCGAGACGTCTCTGTCCGCACGGTCCCGACGGCATCTGCGCAGAAGCACCACACAGGCTGCACACTGCCTGGCCAAAGGCTCGCTAGCGTTCTGGCCGTTCGATCCCACGTGCGAACGAGACCAGGCCACGGCCCACGCGCCGTCGGCGCAGTCGAGTCAGGAAGACCGCGGATGGACTACTGCACCTTGTGCCGTCGGCACCTCAACGGCGCCCTGGTGTGCCCCGGATGCGGCGCCTACGCCCCGGACATCGCTCCCCGCGGCTCCGCGGCGGCTCCCGCGACCACCGGTACGGCGGCCTGGCGGTCGTCTGCCGAGGACACCTGGCACGACGGCGAGGACACGCACCCCGAGGACACGCACACCGAGGACACGCACACCGAGTCGGCGACCGGGGAGACAGCGGAGGACCCGTACGGCGGGCCGGACGCCGCTTCCTCCGCTCCGACCGTGCCGCTCGGCCGGGCGGCACGGCGCCGTCAGCGGGCCCGCTGGAAGAAGAACCAGCGCCGGGCCGTGGTGGCCACCGCGGTCGCCCTGGTCGGCGGCGGTCTCACGGTCGCCTCCATGAACGGGCAGGCCACGAACCGCGCGCAGGCGGCCACCGCCCCGGACCACTCGCCCATGGGAGCCGTGGACGGCCAGGCCACCCGACCCACCGCGGCGGCACCGGCCCCGACCGGCCGGCACCGGGCCCCGGACCGCACGACGGAGGCCCGCCCGGTCACGGCGAACACACCGCGGGAGCAGATCACGGGCGTGCCGCGGGCCACGGGAGCACACCGTCAGGACACCGCCGCCTCGCCGCGGCCCATGACGGCGTCCGCCGCACAGGCCCAGTCCGCCACCACGTCCGGCACGTCCACCACGTCGGGCCCCTCCACCGCGTCCGGCACGTCCGGGTCCGGCTCCGCCGCCTCGTCGGCGCCGGCGGCCACCTCCGCCCCGGCCGCGCCCGCCGCCGACAGCACACCGGCGTCGCCGGCGAACCCCGCCCCGGCCGCGACCTCGCCCTCGCAGCTCTGCCTGCTCGTCCTCTGCGTCGGCTGACGAAGAGGCCACCGGGGAGGCGAGCGGGGCGGCGTCCCCGGCGGATGGCGGGCGTACTGCTCGTCGGCCGACGCGTCACCTGTGTCGGTCTGCTGCGAGCGCAATAGACCTGCTGCAAGCGCAGTAGACGCAAGTGTCTGCGGTCGGCCGATGACGAGAGAGCCGGGAATTGGGAGCGTGGCCGGGTGCCGGGGTGCCCGGCCCATGACGCTCCTCGGAAAGGCCCGTCTATGTCCCCACTCGCCCGCTGGTGCCACCGCCACCGGCTCGTCGGGATCATGTTCGGCCTCTCCATGGACTACCAGGTCCTGCTGGTCAACCGGATGCGCGAGGAGTGGGCCCACACCGGGGACGGAGTTCGGCGTGAGCCTCGCGGTGGCGGTCGCCCTGCCCCGTCACCTGGACCGCGCGCTGCCCCGGATCTCGGTGGCAGGGCCGTCCGAGGAGCCGGCGTCCCGACCCGGGCCGGGACGGGAGCCGCCGACCGCCGGTCTGCCGCGCCGACGTCGGCTCACCGGCGGCACGGCCCCGCCGGGACCGTGCCGCATAGTGAAGGGATGCAGGTGCAAGACGTGTGTCGGCAGTGGTTCGCCGGCCATGAACGCGCGCGGGACGCGCTCCCGGCCGTCCTGGTGGTGCTCGTCGCCGCGGCGGCGAGCGCCGCGGCGGACGGCGGGTCCGGCTGGCACACACCCCGGGCAGGCCTGGTGGCGTGGACGGCTCTGGCCTGTCTGCCGCTGGTCGTCCGCAGCCGATGGCCGCTGCCGGTCGTCCTCGTCACGCTGGCCGTCGATCTCACGCACCTGGTCCTGGCCCCGGGCTTCTCCCTGGCCCCGGCGGCGAGTCTGGTGGCCCTGTACACCTTCGCCACCCGCACCGGACGGCGTGCCGCCTGGACCGCCGGTCTGGCCGCCTCCCTCGCGATCACGGTGGTCTACGCGCTCGGCCGGTCCGTGTCGCCGCTCGCCGGGGACAGTCTGCTCCGGTTCGACCTGGCCATCGCGGCCACCGCGCTGGGCGACGCCGTCCGCAGTCGCCGTCTTCGGCTCGCCGAGGCCGAGGCGCGGGCGGAACGCGCCGAACGCACCCGGGAGGCGGAGGCCCGCCGCCGGGTCACCGACGAGCGCATCCGCATCGCCCGCGAACTCCATGACGTGGTCGCCCACCACATCACCCTGGTCAACGCCCAGGCCGGGGTGGCGCACCATCTGATGCGCACCGATCCCGACCGGGCCTACCAGGCGCTCGCCCACATCAAGGACAACAGCCGCAGCGCACTCGACGAGCTGCGGGCCACCGTCGGCCTGCTGCGCCAGCCCGACGACGCGCCCGACTCCCGGCTCCCGCTTCCCGGCCTCGCAGACCTCGACACCCTCGTCGGCAGTGTTCAGGCAGGCGGCATGCCGGTGCGGATCGAACGGACCGGCCTGCCCCGGCCGGTGGCGGCGACCACCGAACTGACGGCCTACCGGATCATCCAGGAAGCCCTCACCAACACCCACAAGCACGCCGGAGCCGCGCAGGCGCTGGTGGCCCTGGACTACGGGGCCGACACCCTGCGCGTCACCGTCACCGACGACGGGCGTCCCGGCCGGGCCAAGGGCCCGGGCACCGGGCACGGCCTGATGGGCATGCACGAACGGGCCGCCGCCATCGGCGGCAGCGTCACCGCCGGGCCCCGGCCCGAGGGCGGCTTCCGGGTCCACGCGGAACTCCCCCTCACCCTCGCCCCCGACCACGGGTCGAAGCCGCTCGCCCCGAAAGGCCCTCAATGACCATCCGCGTCCTGCTCGCCGACGACCAAGCACTGCTGCGCGGCACCTTCCGGCTCCTCATCGACGCGCAGCCGGACATGGAGGTCGTCGCGGAGGCGTCGAACGGACGTGAGGCGGCGGAGCTGGCCCGGTCCGAGCGGGCCGACGTGGTGGTGATGGACATCCGGATGCCCGAGGTAGACGGCATCGAGGCCACCCGGCGCATCGGCCAGGACGAGGACCTGGCCGGAGTGAAGGTGCTCGTCCTCACCACCTTCGAGGTGGACGAGTTCGTCGTGCAGGCGCTGCGGGCCGGGGCGAGCGGCTTCCTCGGCAAAGGCGTCGAACCGGCCCAGCTCCTCGACGCCGTCCGCCTCGTCGCGGCCGGCGAGGCCCTGCTCTCTCCGGCGGCGACCAGAGGCCTGATCACCAGGTTCCTCTCCCAGCCCTCCCCGGGCGCCCTCGCCGACCCGAAGCGGCTCGCCGCCCTCACGCCCCGGGAACGCGAGGTCATGACGCTGGTGGCCGCGGGCCTGTCCAACGACCAGATCGCCGAACGCCTGTTCGTCGCCCCGGTGACCGTCAAGACCCACGCCAACCGGGCCATGGCCAAACTCGGCGCCCGCGACCGCGCCCAACTCGTCGTCATCGCCTACGAGACCGGCCTGGTCCGCGCCGGGGAGAGCCAGGTCTGAGCCGCACGGTCACTCCTGCGCGATCGCGAAGACGTCGAGGGTGTGGTGTGCCGCTTTCCCGCGCGTTGCCGAGCCGCCGGGTCACACGTCTCTGCGCCTTCAGGGGAACAGCGGCCACCGGATGTGGTTCGCTGCTGGGGTGACTCAGGACTTGGAGATCGTCGCGTTCGCGTCCGCCGAGGCGTTCCAGGAATGGCTCGGCGAGAACCACGCCGTCTCGCCCGGCATCTGGCTCAAGCTGCGCAAGAAGGGCCCCGGAATCGTCGCGCTGGACTACCCCCAGGCGCTCGACGCGGCACTCTGCTACGGCTGGATCGACGGCCAGAAGGCCAAGCTCGACGACGAGTGGTGGCTCCAGCGGTTCACCCCGCGCAAGCCGCGCAGCAAGTGGTCCAAGATCAATCGGGACAAGGCCGCCTCCCTGATCGAGCAGGGCCGGATGCGTCCGCCGGGGCAGGCCGAGGTCGACCGCGCCAAGGCGGACGGCCGCTGGGAGGCCGCCTATGACGGCGTGAAGACCGCCACGGTGCCGGAGGACCTCGCGGCGGCCCTGACCGCCGACCCGGCCGCTGCCGAGTTCTTCGAGACACTCGACCGGCAGAACCGCTACGCGATCCTGTACCGGATCCAGGACGCCAAGAAGGCCGAGACCCGGGCGCGCCGGATCGAGAAGTACGTGGCGATGCTGGCGAAGGGCGAGAAGCCGCACCCGTAGGCACGCGTCAAAGAGGGACCTGGGAGGGCTTCGCGTCACAGGTGACCTTCGCTGCCGCAAGCCCGATACTTTCAAGGGACGGGACGAACGACCACCTCAGCGCCAGGATCGACAACGCTCGCGAGGAGACACCCATGAAGATGTTGATCAACGTTCCGGAGACCGTGGTGGCGGACGCGCTGCGGGGGATCGCGGCGGCGCATCCCGATCTCGCCGTGGACGTGGAGAACCGGGTGATCGTACGGCGGGACGCCCCCGTCGCCGGGCAGGTGGCGCTCGTGTCGGGCGGGGGGTCCGGGCACGAGCCCCTGCACGGCGGGTTCGTCGGTCCCGGGATGCTGTCGGCGGCCTGCCCCGGTGAGGTGTTCACGTCCCCGGTGCCGGACCAGATGGCCCGGGCTGCCGCGGCCGTGGACAGCGGGGCCGGGGTGCTGTTCATCGTGAAGAACTACACCGGTGACGTGCTCAACTTCGACATGGCCGCCGAACTCGCCGAGGACGAGGGCATCCAGGTCGCGAAGGTCCTCGTCAACGACGACGTGGCGGTCACCGACAGCCTCTACACCGCCGGCCGGCGGGGCACCGGCGCGACCCTGTTCGTGGAGAAGATCGCCGGTGCCGCCGCCGCCGAGGGACAGCCACTGGAGCGGGTGGAGTCCATCGGGCGCCAGGTGAACGAGAACTCCCGCAGTTTCGGTGTCGCGCTGAGCGCCTGCACCACCCCGGCCAAGGGCACCCCGACCTTCGACCTGCCGCCGGGCGAGCTGGAGTTGGGCATCGGCATCCACGGCGAGCCGGGCCGGGAGCGGCGGGCCATGATGACCTCGGGCGAGATCGCCGACTTCGCGGTCAACGCCATCCTGGAGGACATGACCCCGCGTCGGCCGGTGCTCGTCCTGGTCAACGGCATGGGGGCGACCCCGCTCCTGGAGCTGTACGGGTTCAACGCCGAGGTGCAGCGGGTGCTCGCCGAGCGCGGCGTGAGCGTGGCGCACACCCTCGTCGGCAACTACGTCACCTCCCTGGACATGGCCGGTGCGTCGATCACCCTCTGCCAGGTCGACGAGGACCTGCTGCGGCTGTGGGAGGCGCCGGTGCGGACGGCGGCCCTGCGCTGGGGGATGTGAGCGAGCACCGGAACCGACCCGCATCCGTATCGCACCAGTACCGCACGCAAGGAGATCCCGTGCTCGACGCCGATTTCTTCCGCCGCTGGATGGCGGCGACCGCCACGTCCGTCGACCGCGAGGCCGAGCGGCTCACCGCCCTCGACTCGCCGATCGGGGACGCCGACCACGGCAGCAACCTCCAGCGCGGCTTCAAGGCGGTGGTGGCCGCGCTGGAGAAGGACTCGCCCGGCACTCCGGGTGCCGTGCTGACGCTCGCCGGGCGCCAGCTGATCTCGACGGTGGGCGGCGCGTCCGGGCCGCTGTACGGCACGCTGCTGCGCAGCACCGGCAAGGCGCTCGGCGACGCGGCCGAGGTCAGTGAGGCGCAGTTCGGCGAGGCCCTGCGCGCGGGGGTGGACAAGGTGATGGCGCTGGGCGGAGCCGCTCCCGGGGACAAGACGATGATCGACGCCCTGGTACCGGCCGTCGACGCGCTCGCGGACGGCTTCGGTGCGGCGCGGGCCGCGGCCGAGGAGGGTGCCGTGGCGACGACTCCGCTACAGGCGCGCAAGGGCCGGGCCAGTTATCTCGGGGAGCGCAGCATCGGTCACCAGGACCCGGGCGCCACCTCGTCGGCGCTGCTCGTCGCCGCGCTCGAGGAGGCGGCCGGTGAGTGACGGCAAGCTGGTGGGGATCGTCCTGGTGTCGCACAGCGCCGAGGTGGCGGCTTCCGTGGCGGAACTGGCCAAGGGGCTGGCGGGTGGTGCCGTCGAGGTGCCGGTCGCCGCGGCCGGTGGCACCGAGGGCGGCGGGCTCGGCACCAGTGCCGAGCTGATCGCGGCCGCCGCCCTGTCCGTGGACCGGGGTGCGGGGGTGGCCGTCCTGACCGATCTGGGCAGCGCGGTGCTGACCGTGAAGGCGCTGCTCGCCGAGGGCGACGAACTCCCGGACGGCGCCCGCCTGGTGGACGCCCCGTTCGTGGAGGGCGCGGTCGCCGCGGTCGTCACGGCGGCCGCCGGGGCCGACCTCGACGCCGTGGCGGCCGCGGCCGCCGAGGCGTACACCTACCGCAAGGTCTGAGAAGGTCCGACGGGAAGGTGACGGCCTTCTAGGACAGGCCGTCCGCCACGACGGTGAGGGCCGAGCGCATGGTCTCCATGAGTTCGGCCTCCGCCGTGGCGGGGTCGGACGTCCCGTCGGCCGCGCGCCACGCGTGGTGTTCGACGGCCGCGCGCAGGGCCGCGTTGAACATGGCGGCCTGGATGGCGGGCCGCAGATCGTCGGCGGGCAGCCCGGCGCGCGCGGCGAGGGCCCGGGCGAACGCCGGTTCGGCCTCGTCGTAGGTCTGGAGCCATTCCGCGCGCAGGCCCGGCTCGGTGCGGGTCAGCCGGACCAGGGCGCCGACGGTGGCGCGGTCGGGGCCCCGCACCAGCCGGTCGTCGTCGGCCACGGCGCTCTCGAATGCCTCCGTCAGCGGGCGGCCGGGCCGCCAGGCGCGCAGGCCGTCGGCGACCACCTCGACACCGGCCGCGAACAGCGGTCGTACGCAGGCCTCCTTGCTCGGGAAGTAGCGCCACACCGTGCGCGCCGAGACCCCGACCGCCTGGCCGATCTGCTCGCCCGTGGTCGCGGTCACGCCCTGGGCGACGAACAGGTCCACCGCGGCGCGGGCGATCTCCAGTCTGATCTCGGCCTTGCGCTCCTCGGTCAGGGGCGGCCGTCCGGTGCGTCCCCCTGCTGTGGTCATCTGCCCCTCCGGTTCCGGTGCCTGGTCCCGGAATTCTCTCCGAGGAACGGGAGCGGCGGAAGTTTTCGGCCATGACTTTATGTCACTCGGCGACATTAAGTCGTAGGGTGGGGGCGACACTGGGCGCCGAGCGCCCCTGAAACACACGATGGGAGCACCACAGGTCTCCGAGCCCGAGGAACAGGCGGCGGCGATCGTCTTCCTCGCCTCGGACGCGGCGAGCAGCATCAACGGCGCGATCCTGCCGGTGGACAACGGCTGGGCGGCCGTCTGACCCCGGCACCGGGAACACCGGCGGGAGGCGCCGGCGCCCGAGCCTCAGCCGCCGTCGGTGAACCGAGCGGCCAGGCGCTCCCCCTCCGCCTCCGCCGTCTCGCGGTTCTCGATGGGGCTGATCTCCGAGTCCCGGAAGACGATGTACGTCACGCCGGAGGGGACCCCGCCGGACCGCGGGTCGGCGTTCACGTCCAGCCCCTTGGCGGTGGCGTACGACGCCTCACCGATGATGTCGCGCGGTCCCGTGTCGCCGACGACGGCGTACTGGACCCGTCCCTTGTAGATCACCGCGGCGACCGCCCCGCCCCGGATGCCGTACGCCCGGGGGTCCCAGCGGCGGCTGGGGCCGGGTACGACGACGTAGGGGAGCTTCTCCGCGTTCAGATGGCGGCCGTCGGACTGCTGGAAGGCGGTGGCGGCGGAGAACGCGGGGTCGGCGGCGCGGTTGCAGTGGGCGGTGACCCGGCCGTCGCAGTCGATGTCGAGATCGGCCTTCCAGAAGACGGCCCGGTCGGTGCCGCACACGGGGACGGTGGCGGCGGTACCGGCGTCGGTGCGGTAGCGCCCCCTGGACACCTGGGTGCAGTCACGCACCCGGGCCAGCAGATCGGTGGCGGTGATCCGGTGCCGGTCGCCGTGGGCGGTGAGCGAGGCGGCGGGGGTGGGCAGCGTGGTCGGGCTGAGCAGGGCGGCGCCGGCCGCGGCCAGCGTCAGCGTCTGGACACGCACGATGAGGGACCCTCTCCGTGGGGGACATGGAGTCAACCGGTCCAATTTGAGGGGGTCCCGGCGCCCGGGCCAGCAGGTGCGGGCCTTACAGGGCCGTACGGAGCAACGAACTGACACCCCGTGAGAGTCCGTCAGGCGCCGGGGCCCCTGGGCCGGTGTCGGCCCGGGCGGCCCCGGCCGCCCGCGTCGGCGCGGGATCAGCGACGACAGCGTTCCGCGCCACGGGCTCGAACTCACCTGCTCACTCGGGGAGTTCGGCCGCAGTGTGCTCAGCATACGTAACGCCTCCCGGCCGTGCGCACCACGGGCCCCTTGCCGACGGCGTCCCGGGCGGTCCATATTGGTCCGGACCATTGCCGCTGCCGTCCCGGGAGGCGGAACCGTGCGTCGTGTCGTCGTCGTGGTCTGCGCCCTGCTGTGGGTGACGTCCTGCGGCCGGGGCGGGGCCGCCGACGGTGACAGCGGCAGGCTGCCCGGCGCTCCGGGCGGGGTCACCGCGGTGGCCGGCAGCGCCACCAGCGTGCACGTCATGTGGAACGCGCTGCCGGACGGTTCGGGGGTCCGCGCCTACCGGGTGTACCGCGGCACCACCGAGGTGGCAGAGGTACCGGGGTCGCAGCACATGGTGGACGTCACCAGGCTCAGGCCGTCCACCGGGTACGCGTTCACCGTGCGGGCCCGGGGCGCCGACGGCAGCCTCGGCCCGCGCAGCCGCGAGGTGCGGGCGACCACACCGGCGTCGGTGGCGGCGGACCGGTCGGCGCCCACCCGTCCGGTGCGACCGGGCGGACGCGCCGTGGGCAGCCGAGCGGCGCAGCTGTCCTGGGGTGCCTCGACGGACGACCGGGGGG
The DNA here is from genome assembly GCF_040703965.1 of Streptomyces sp. NPDC006655. Lineage (NCBI taxonomy): Bacteria > Bacillati > Actinomycetota > Actinomycetes > Kitasatosporales > Streptomycetaceae > Streptomyces > Streptomyces sp. NPDC006655. Next base: position 21,668 of record NZ_JBEYJU010000118.1, read on the forward strand.
TGTCGTCGTACGACATCTACCAGGGCGATGCGAAGATCCACAGCGTGGGCGGGAACCAGACCGCGACCGTGGTCACGGGACTGCGTCCGGGCACCCGCTACGTGTTCACGGTCCGGGCCCGGGACGCGGCCGACAACGTCTCGCCCGCGAGCGCGGCGGTGCGCCTGACCACGCCGGGCGGCGACGACGGCCGGGACACCGCGCCGACCGGGTTCACCGCCGGGACGCACGAGGAGGGCGGGGCGTACTACCTCGATCTGGCCTGGGACCCACCGCACGTCGACGGAGTGGTCACCGAGTACCAGGTACGTCTCGACGCAGGGACGACCACCTCGCTGGTGTGGGGCGGGACCCCGCCGACGGGCCGCTCGGCCTACAGTTTCTATGTGGGGCGGGAGCACGGGGTCGGGCACCGGGTGCGGTTGCGGGCGCGGCTCCCGGACGGCACCTGGGGCGGCTGGTCGGCGGTGCGGTCGGTGACGGCGGGGGCCTGACCCGCATTCCGGCCTGGGCCGGACGGATGAAGAGATCACCTGACCGGGCGTCTGCGCGTGCGGGGCGGACCGGGGCGGCTTTCGCTGAGTCCGAGGCAGCACGGGAGTTCCCCGACCCTCGGCGGCGCACAGGGACGTTCCGCCAACCGTGCCGCCGGAGGGCAGCCCATGCGCACTACCCGACTTCTCCTCCGCTCCGGCCTGACCCTGGCGGCCGCCGCCGCGCTCCCGGCCTGGCTCGCGGGGCCGTCCGCCGCCGTCTCGGGCATCTCGGTGAGCACCAGCGGCACCACGGTCTCGGTGGTCACCAGCGCCTGTACCCAGAACAACGGCAGCTGGGGCAACGCCTCGCTGCTCAACAGCAGTCAGAGTTCCTTCGCCCAGGGGCGCCAGGTGGCCCTGGCGGGCACCACGGTGAGCCAGTCGGCCGCCTGGTCCGGCGTGTCGCCGGGCACCTACACGGTGGTCGTCGTCTGCTCCAACGGTGGCACGGCGGGCAACCAGTCGGTGATCGTCTCGGCCCCCGCCGCGCCCACGACCTCCTCGACCACCAGGTCGGCCGCGCCCTCACGGGGCGTGATGGGCGGTCTGGGCGGCGCCGCGCGCGACTACGGCCCGCTGACGCTGGGCGTCGGAGCGGCGCTGGTCGGCTCGGGGGTCATCGCCACCGGCTGGTACCTGCGCAAGCGCTCGAAGCCGTACCGGCTCTGACGCGGCTCAGCGGTCGGGGAGTTCGCCGAACTCCCCGATCGCGCGGGTGAGCCACTGCGTCCAGAAGGTCTCCAGGTCGATGCCGGCCCGCAGCACCAGGTGCCGCAGCCGGTCCTCCGGGCTGTCCTTGCCCGGCGGGAAGTCGCGCCGCTCGATCTCCTCGTACTCCTCCAACTGGCGCTGATGCAAAGCCAGATGACGACGCAGGTCGGTTTCGAGGCCGGCCGTGCCGACCACCGCAGCCGCGCGCAGGCGCAGCAGCATGACGTCCCGGACCGGCTTGGGGTCCTGGGCCGCGGCGGTCCACCGGGCCAGTTCGGCGCGGCCCGCGGGCAGGACCTCGTAGCTCTTCTTCTGCCCGCGGGCCGGCTGCTCGGCCGGCAGGGTGCGGATGTGGCCCTCGGCCTCCAGTTTTCCCAGTTCGCGATAGATCTGCTGGTGCGTGGCCGACCAGAAGTACCCGATCGACTTGTCGAACCTGCGGGTCAGCTCAAGCCCCGACGACGGCTTCTCGAGCAGGGCGGTGAGGATCGCGTGCGGGAGTGACATGGACTCATCCTAGGGACGGGGCCAAGGCCCTTCTGATGGATCTCCGACGCCGCGGAGATCCATCAGAAGGGGCCCTAGAGGGCGGCC
>NZ_JBEYJU010000119.1:0-23408 GCF_040703965.1 Streptomyces sp. NPDC006655
GACAAGGTGCCGGAGTACGACGAGGTGGCCGAGCATGTCGAGGCACGCCTGGAGCGGGAACAGGTGCGTCGTACCGGACCCGGTGTCAGCTGCTGGAGCCGCGGCCGAGCTCCCACAGCTGGAGGCTGGCGGAGGAGTTGAGGGCGTAGGCGACGCCCGTGATGTCGTCGCGGGCGGCGACGTACTGCTTGCCCTGCCACAGCGGGAGCAGCGGAACGTCGTCGGCGACGGCGTCCTGGATCTGGGTCAGGCTGCCGGAGGCGCTGGCCCGGTCGGCCTCGCGGCGGGACTCGGGGAGCAGCGTCTTGATGATCTTGTTGTTGACGTACGGCGACTGGAGGAAGTTGTCCTTGTCGAGGAACGGCGCCAGGAAGTTGTCGGCGTCCGGGAAGTCGGGGAACCAGCCCATGCCGTAGACGTCGTACTCGCCCTTGCGCTCGGCGACCTGGTACGTCTTCCAGAGGGTGCCCTGGATGCTGACGTCGAACAGGCCGCTGTCGTTGAGCTGCTTCTGGAGGACCTCGAACTCCTGCTTGGTGGCCGAGCCGTAGTGGTCGGTCGTGTAGTGCAGGGTGAGCTTCACCGGGGTGGTGATGTTCGCGGCGGCGAGCGTGTTCCTGGCCTTGGAGACGCTGGGGTCGCCGTACTTGTTGAAGAAGGAGTTCGAGTGCCCGGTCACGGAGGCCGGGACCAGCGAGTACAGCGGTTCGGCCTGGGAGCCGTAGACCTTGGCGACGAGGGAGGCGCGGTCGATGATCTGGGCCATGGCCTCGCGGACGGCCTTGGACTTGACCGTGGGGGCGTCGGTGTTGAAGCCGAGGTAGCGGATCTCCAGGCCGGGCATCTCGACGAGGTCGACGTTGGAGTCGTCGCCGGCGTCGAGCTTGTTGATCTGCGCGGGCGACATGGTGCGGGTCATGACGTCGATGTCGCCCTTGTCGATCGCCTTGCCCATGGCGTCGGCGTCGTCGTAGGAGCGCAGGACGACCTGCTGGTTGTTGACCTTCACGCTGCCCTTGTAGTTGGGGTTCTTGGTGAAGGTGGCGGAGACGATCGCGTCGTCCTTGACGTCGGCCTTGAAGGTGTACGGACCGGAGCCGTCGATGTCGAAGCCGTCGCGGAGCTTGTTCTCGTCGTAGTCCTTCGGGTTCACGATGCCCGCGACCGGAGTGGACAGCTTGTACGGGAAGGTGGCGTCGGCCGACCTCAGGTGGAAGACGATGCCACGGTCACCCTGGGTCTCGATCGTGTCGATGTTGGTGAGCAGTCCGTAGGGACCACCGACGGCCTTGATGCGCAGGGCCCGTTCGATGGACCACTTGACGTCCTTGGCGGTGACGGGGCTGCCGTCGGAGAACTTCAGGCCCTCGCGCAGCTTGCAGGCGTAGCGCTCGCTCTGGCTGTCGGTGAAGGAGCAGCTCTCGGCCGCGTCGGGGACCGGGTCGCCCTCGCCCTTGGGCTGGGACATGAGGGTCTGCACGGTCTGCCGCAGGATGTTCCAGCCGCCGACGTCGTAGGAGTAGGCGGGGTCCAGGGGCGCCGGGGCGTCCTTCGTGGCGGTGAACCTGTCCGTGGTGCCGACGGCGATCGCGTCGCCACCATTGCTCCCACTGCCGGATCCCCCGCACGCGGCGAGAACCGGAGTGAGCAGGCCGACCACGGCCGGCAGCACCAAAGTCTTGCGGTTCATGCTCGAAGTTCTCCAGAGCTGTTCGTGTCCGTGTATCCGGCATCCATGGGGTGTCGACGCAGGATCACGGGGATAGCGGCGATGTTCTCGCGACGAGGTTAGTCGGCGACCGCAGGGCGGTTGGCAGGAGCGTGAGTTGAGGCCTCATCACGCAGTGGAACCGGGCGCGGACAGACCGAAAACCCGACAGCGGCAGGATTAGTGCAGCCTCTCCCCAATCGGGACACAAGGTCACCGGATTTCCCCCCGTTCGGGGGTGGACGGCACACGTCGGCAACGTTGTCGACCCCCGTGCACGTGGGGAACGTCACACATGAAACAGGGCGGACGGGTATCGGAATTCAGCCCGTCGAACAGTTGCGAATTCCCTTGAGTGATCTCTGCGGAGTTTTCCGCAATGGTCATTGCACGCTGGGTGAACAGCTAGGGCACATGCGTCATCAGTCCGTGCAGAAATGCCAGGTCGACCTCTTCCAGGGAGGTGACCACGGTGCGCCGTTCGGCGGGAGTGATCGGTGCGACGGACGGTACGGCGACCACCTGGCAGCCGGCGGCCTCGGCGGCGGCGACACCGGTCGCGGTGTCCTCGACCACGGCGCATCTGGCCGGATCCACCCCGAGACCGGCGGCGGCGAGGAGATAGGGGTCCGGGTAGGGCTTGGTGCGCGAGACCTCGTCCCCGGCGATGGACAGGGTGAAGTGCTGTGGGCCGAGGACGGTCAGGACACGGTCGATGATGCGCCGGTGCGAGGCGGAGACGAGGGCGGTGGGGATCTGCTGTTCGTACAGTTCGGCGAGGAGTCGCCGGGCGCCCGGCATCAGCGGCAGGGCGGCACCGATGCGCTCCTCGAAGCCGTCGTTGAGCAGCACGCTGAGCTCGGCGAGCGTGATGGCCGCGCCGGTGGCCTCGATGAGGAACCCGGCGCTGCGGGTCATGGGACCGCCGACCACGACATGGCGCCAGGAGTCGTCGAGGGCGTGACCGAGGCGGGAGAAGACCTCCACCTCGACGTCCCACCAGAAGCCCTCGGTGTCGACCAGGGTGCCGTCCATGTCGAGGAGGACCGCTTGCAGGGCCGACCCTTCGGCCGTACGGGTTCCGAGCGCGGGGACCGTGCTGGTCATCCGGGCGCACCTCCTTGAGGGACGAGCAGGCCGGTTCCCGTGCGGGGAACCGGCCTGCTGTGGACCGACCAGTGTACGACTTATCCGATCAGTGTGCTCTGTGTGACACGTCTCGGTGTCCGCGCGTACCGCTCAGCGTGCGTTGAAGTACTTCGCCTCCGGGTGGTGGATCACGATCGCGTCCGTGGACTGCTCGGGGTGCAGCTGGAACTCCTCGGACAGGTGGACACCGATGCGCTCCGGCTGGAGCAGGTCGGCGATCTTGGCGCGGTCCTCCAGCTCGGGGCAGGCGCCGTAGCCGAGGGAGAAGCGGGCACCCCGGTACTTCAGGGCGAACATGTCCTCGACGTCGGCCGGGTCCTCGCCGGCGAAGCCGAGTTCGGAGCGCACGCGCGCGTGCCAGTACTCGGCGAGTGCCTCGGCCAGCTGGACGGACAGGCCGTGCAGTTCGAGGTAGTCGCGGTAGGCGTTGGCCTCGAACAGCTTGGCGGTCTGCTCGCCGATGCGGGAGCCGACGGTGACGACCTGGAGGCCGACCACGTCCGTCTCCCCCGACTCCTCCGGGCGGAAGAAGTCGGCGAGGCACAGGCGGCGGCCGCGGCGCTGGCGGGGGAAGGTGAACCGGGTGCGTTCGTTGCCGCGGTCGTCCAGGATGATCAGGTCGTCGTCCTTGGAGACGCACGGGAAGTAGCCGTAGACCACGGCCGCCTCCAGCAGGTTCTCCGTCTGGAGCCGGTCGAGGAGCCCGCGCAGCCGGGGCCGTCCCTCCGTCTCCACCAGTTCCTCGTACGACGGTCCCTCGCCGGTGCGGGCCTGCTTGAGGCCCCACTGGCCCTTGAACAGGGCGCCCTCGTCGAGCCAGCCGGCGTACTCCTTGAGCTGGATGCCCTTGATGACGCGGGTGTCCCAGAACGGCGGGGTGGGCACCGGGTTGTCGACGGCGACGTCGGAGCGGACATGGCCCTCCTCGGGCCGCTCCTCGACCTCGGCGGTGGCCGTCTGCCGGACCCGGCGCTGCTTCAGCTCCGGCAGGACGGCGCCGGGCACGCCGCGCTTGACGCCGATGAGGGCGTCCATCAGGCGCAGGCCCTCGAAGGCGTCGCGGGCGTAGCGGACCTCGCCCTCGTACAGCTCGTGCAGGTCCTGTTCGACGTAGGCGCGGGTGAGGGCGGCGCCGCCGAGGATGACCGGGTAGGTGGCGGCGAGACCGCGCTGGTTGAGCTCCTCCAGGTTCTCCTTCATGATCACCGTGGACTTGACCAGCAGCCCGGACATGCCGATGACGTCGGCGCGGTGCTCGTCGGCGGCCTCCAGGATCGCGGAGACGGGCTGCTTGATGCCGAGGTTGACGACGTTGTAGCCGTTGTTGGAGAGGATGATGTCGACGAGGTTCTTGCCGATGTCGTGGACGTCGCCGCGGACGGTGGCAAGGACGATGGTGCCCTTCCCTTCGGTGTCCGACTTCTCCATGTGCGGTTCGAGGTGGGCGACGGCGGCCTTCATGACCTCCGCGGACTGCAGGACGAACGGCAGCTGCATCTGGCCGGAGCCGAACAGCTCGCCGACCACCTTCATGCCGTCGAGCAGGGTCTCGTTGACGATGTCGAGGGCGGCGCGGGTCTCCAGGGCCTCGTCGAGGTCGGCCTCCAGGCCGTTGCGCTCGCCGTCGATGATGCGGCGCTTGAGGCGCTCCTCCAGCGGGAGGGCGGCCAGTTCCTCGGCCTTGCCGGCCTTGAGGGACTTGGCGGTGGCGCCCTCGAAGAGCTGCATCAGCTTCTGGAGGGGGTCGTAGCCCTCGGTGCGGCGGTCGTGGATGAGGTCGAGGGCGGTCCCCACCTCCTCCTCGCTGAAGCGGGCGATCGGGAGGATCTTGCTGGCGTGCACGATCGCCGAGTCCAGGCCCGCCTTGACGCATTCGTCGAGGAAGACGGAGTTCAGCAGGATGCGGGCGGCCGGGTTGAGGCCGAAGGAGATGTTGGACAGGCCCAGGGTGGTCTGGACGTCGGGGTGGCGGCGCTTGAGTTCGCGGATCGCCTCGATGGTGGCGATGCCGTCCTTGCGGGACTCCTCCTGACCGGTGCAGATGGTGAAGGTCAGGGTGTCGATGAGGATGTCGGACTCGTGGATGCCCCAGTTCCCGGTGAGGTCCTCGATCAGCCGTTCGGCGATCTCGACCTTCTTCTCGGGGGTGCGGGCCTGGCCCTCCTCGTCGATGGTCAGCGCGATCAGTGCGGCACCGTGCTCGCGGGCGAGCCTGGTGACCTTCGCGAACCGGGAGTCGGGGCCGTCGCCGTCCTCGTAGTTGACGGAGTTGATGACTGCGCGGCCGCCGAGCTTCTCCAGGCCGGCCTGGATGACGTCGACCTCGGTGGAGTCGAGGACGATCGGGAGGGTGGAGGCGGTGGCGAAGCGGCCGGCCAGTTCCTCCATGTCGGCGACGCCGTCGCGGCCGACGTAGTCCACGCAGAGGTCCAGCATGTGGGCGCCCTCGCGGATCTGCTCGCGGGCCATCTCCACGCAGTCGTCCCAGCGGGCCGCGAGCATGGCCTCGCGGAACTTCTTGGAACCGTTGGCGTTGGTGCGCTCGCCGATGGCCAGGTAGGAGGTGTCCTGGCGGAACGGCACGGTCTGGTAGAGGGAGGCGGCGCCGGGCTCGGGGCGCGGGCTGCGCTCGGGCGGGGTGACGTCCCGGACGCGTTCGACGACCTGGCGCAGGTGCTCGGGGGTGGTGCCGCAGCAGCCGCCGATGAGCGAGAGGCCGTAGTCGCGGACGAAGTTCTCCTGGGCGTCGGCCAGGCCCTCGGGTCCGAGCGGGAAGTGCGCGCCGTCCTTGGTGAGGACCGGCAGCCCGGCGTTGGGCATGCACAGCAGCGGGATGCGGGAGTGCCGGGTGAGGTAGCGCAGGTGTTCGCTCATCTCGGCGGGGCCGGTCGAGCAGTTCAGGCCGATCATGTCGATGCCGAGCGGCTCCAGCGCGGTCAGCGCGGCGCCGATCTCGGAGCCGAGCAGCATGGTGCCGGTGGTCTCGAAGGCCATCGAGACCAGGAGCGGGACCTGCACACCGAGTGCGTCCATGGCGCGGCGGGCGCCGAGCACGGACGCCTTGGTCTGCAGCAGGTCCTGGGTGGTCTCGACGATCAGCGCGTCGGCGCCTCCGGTGAGCAGGCCCTCGGCGTTCTGCTGGAAGCCGTCGCGGAGGGTGACGTACGGGACGTGGCCGAGGGTGGGCAGCTTGGTGCCGGGGCCGATGGAGCCGAGGACCCAGCGCCGGCGGCCGTCCCGGGCGGTGAAGTCGTCGGCCGTCTCACGGGCGATGCGGGCACCGGCCTCGGACAGCTCGTGGACGCGCTCGGGGATGTCGTACTCGGCCATGGCCGAGTGGTTGGCCCCGAAGGTGTTGGTCTCGACGCAGTCCACACCCACGGCGAAGTACGCCTCGTGGACCGAGCGGACGATGTCGGGGCGGGTCAGGTTCAGGATCTCGTTGCAGCCTTCGAGCTGCTGGAAGTCCTCGAGGGTGGGGTCCTGCGCCTGGAGCATGGTGCCCATGGCGCCGTCGGCGACCACCACACGGCTGGCGAGCGCCTCTCGGAGCGCGGACACCCGGGTCCGGCTGTCGGCGGAAGGGGACGGTGGCGACGAGGCCATGAAGGGGCTCCCTTGGATGCGACGGCTGTCGGCTATGCGGTTTCCCGGGCTCACCCGGGGACGGACGCACGGCGCCAGCGTAACCGGGAGTGGGCTTGGATGGGCAGGGCGTCCATGTGGCGGACGAGTGAGGCATGTGCCGATCAGGGACGTATGGCCTGGTGGTGACGGATCATGCGTGGGTCCGGGTGATCCGCCCGGACCCGTCACGGAGTGGTCACGGGTGCCCGGCCGAGGTGGCCGGTCCGCCACGCGTGATGTAACAGGTGTCGACCGACCATTGGCGGGGAGTCGACATGGACCGGTAGTGTTCGACATTGCCGAACACCGGTTACGGCGGTCGTGACGGAGAGTTCCACAAGGGGCGGAGGCAGGACGGCGATGGCACGGAACATCCAGTCGCTCGAACGGGCGGCCGCGATGCTGCGGCTGCTCGCGGGCGGCGAGCGGCGGCTCGGCCTGTCGGACATCGCCTCGTCACTGGGTCTCGCCAAGGGCACCGCCCACGGCATCCTGCGCACCCTCCAGCTGGAGGGGTTCGTGGAACAGGACGAGGCCTCGGGGCGCTACCAGCTGGGCGCGGAACTGCTCCGGCTCGGCACCACCTACCTGGACGTGCACGAACTGCGGGCGCGGGCGCTGGTGTGGACGGACGACCTGGCCCGCTCCAGCGGGGAGAGCGTCTACCTGGGCGTTCTGCACCAGCAGGGCGTGCTGATCGTGCACCACGTGTTCCGGCCGGACGACAGCCGGCAGGTGCTGGAGATCGGGGCGATGCAGCCGCTGCACTCCACGGCCCTGGGCAAGGTGCTGTCGGCCTACGACCCCGTCGCGCACAGCGAGGCCCTGGAGGCCGACCGCAAACCCTTCACGGACCGTACGACGTGCGAGCTGGACGCGTTCGAGCACATCCTCGACATCACGCGCGCGCGTGGGTACGCGGCCGACGTGGAGGAGACCTGGGAGGGCGTGGCGTCGGTGGCGGCGCCGATCCACGACCGGCGGCGGATGCCGGTGGGCGCGGTGGGCATCACGGGGGCGGTGGAAAGGCTGTGCCGGGACGGGGAGTTGGCACCGGAGCTGATCGCCGCGGTGCGGGACTGCGCTCGCGCGGTGTCGCGGGACCTGGGCGCGGGGCGGTTCTGACCGCCTGCCGCTGATCGTCGTTCGAGGCCGGTTCGCCTGTCGGTGGACCGGCCTCGGTCGTACCCTGAAATGGACAAAGTAGGGCATAACCGCAGTTCAGTGGGTTCTCCGTGGCATTTCCGGCCCCGAGAGCCCGCCGAAGATCGACAACTCACAGCACTCAATAACGATCGTGCTTTCGATAACAGAACCCTTGACGCACATGTGACGCCGGGGCGAGACTCCCGTCCATCGGTCGGCATTGTCGAACACCTACCGGCAATACGCGCTAGAGTGTGACAACGCCAAGGGCCGGATTCGCTCTCACCCCCGAGGGCGCCAACACCCCGAAGGGACTCGGGGTTCGGCTTCCCTGGACGAAGGACAAAGGAGTCGCGGGTGTCCAGCTCCGACATCTTCATCGGCGAGACCATCGGTACCGCCATACTCATCCTGCTCGGCGGCGGCGTGTGCGCCGCCGTCACGCTCAAGGCCTCCAAGGCCCGTAACGCCGGCTGGCTCGCCATCGCCTTCGGTTGGGGCTTCGCCGTCCTGACGGCCGTCTACATCTCCGGACCGCTGTCCGGTGCCCACCTCAACCCCGCCGTCACGGTCGCCCTCGCGATCAAGAACAGCGACTGGAGCAACGTCCCGGTCTACTTCGCCGGACAGCTGCTCGGCGCGATGATCGGCGCCGCCCTGGTGTGGGTCGCCTACTACGGCCAGTTCCAGGCGCACCTCACCGACAAGGAGATCGTCGGCGGTCCGGGCGCGCAGGCCACCTCGGCCAAGGCCGTCGAGGCCCAGGAGAAGGGCGCGGGACCGGTCCTCGGCATCTTCTCCACCGGCCCCGAGATCCGGAACGCGGTGCAGAACCTCGCCACGGAGATCATCGGCACCGTCGTGCTGATCCTCGCGGTCCTCACCCAGGGCCTCAACGACAAGGGCAACGGCCTCGGTGTGCTGGGCGGCCTGATCACCGCCCTGGTGGTCGTCTCGATCGGTCTGTCGCTCGGCGGCCCGACGGGTTACGCCATCAACCCCGCCCGTGACCTCGGCCCGCGGATCGTGCACGCGCTCCTCCCGCTGCCCAACAAGGGCGGTTCCGACTGGAGCTACGCCTGGATCCCGGTGGTCGGTCCGCTGATCGGCGGAGCCATCGCGGCAGGCATCTACAACGTCGCCTTCGCTTAAGACACAGGCTCGCGCCGTACCGCCTGTCCACCACGGATCTTCGAGGAGCACACAGTGACCGACGCCCACACCGCAGGCCCCTTCATCGCCGCCATCGACCAGGGCACGACCTCCAGCCGCTGCATCGTCTTCGACAAGGACGGCCGTATCGTCTCGGTCGACCAGAAGGAGCACGAGCAGATCTTCCCCAAGCCGGGCTGGGTCGAACACAACGCCAACGAAATCTGGACCAACGTCCAGGAAGTCGTCGCCGGGGCCATCCAGAAGGCCGGCATCACCCGCGACGACATCAAGGCCATCGGCATCACCAACCAGCGCGAGACCACCGTGCTGTGGGACAAGAACACCGGTGAGCCCGTCCACAACGCCATCGTCTGGCAGGACACCCGCACCGACGCCCTCTGCCGCGAGCTCGGCCGCAACGTCGGCCAGGACCGCTTCCGCCGCGAGACCGGCCTCCCGCTGGCGTCCTACTTCGCCGGTCCCAAGGCCCGCTGGCTGCTCGACCACGTCGACGGCCTCAAGGAGCGCGCCGAGGCGGGCGACATCCTCTTCGGCACCATGGACACCTGGGTCATCTGGAACCTGACCGGTGGTGTCAACGGCGGCAAGCACGTCACCGACGTGACCAACGCCTCCCGCACCCTTCTCATGAACCTGCACACCACGCAGTGGGACGAGAAGATCGCCGAGTCCATCGGCGTGCCGCTGCAGATCCTCCCCGAGATCCGCTCCTCCGCCGAGGTCTACGGCGAGGTCACCGGCGGCAAGCTCGGCGACCTGCTCGGTGGCATCCCGGTCGCCTCCGCGCTCGGCGACCAGCAGGCGGCCCTGTTCGGCCAGACCTGCTTCTCCGAGGGCGAGACCAAGTCCACCTACGGCACCGGCACCTTCATGGTGATGAACACCGGTGACAAGATCATCAACTCCTACGCGGGCCTGCTGACCACGGTCGGCTACAAGATCGGCGAGCAGCCGACCGTGTACGCGCTGGAGGGCTCGATCGCCGTCACCGGCTCGCTGGTGCAGTGGATGCGCGACCAGATGGGCCTGATCTCCACCGCGGCCGAGATCGAGACGCTGGCGCTCTCGGTCGAGGACAACGGCGGTGCCTACTTCGTGCCTGCCTTCTCCGGTCTGTTCGCCCCGCACTGGCGTTCCGACGCCCGCGGTGTGATCGCCGGCCTGACCCGGTACGTCACCAAGGCGCACCTGGCCCGCGCGGTCCTGGAGGCCACCGCCTGGCAGACCCGCGAGATCGCGGACGCCATGACCAAGGACTCCGGCGACGAGCTGGTGACCCTGAAGGTCGACGGTGGCATGACCGCCAACAACCTGCTGATGCAGCAGCTCGCCGACGTCCTGGACGCGCCCGTGGTGCGCCCGATGGTCGCGGAGACCACCTGCCTCGGCGCCGCCTACGCCGCCGGCCTCGCCGTCGGCTTCTGGTCCAGCACCGACGAACTGCGCGCCAACTGGCGCCGGGCCGCCGAATGGACGCCCCGCATGGACGCGGAGACCCGCGACCGTGAGTACAAGAACTGGCTCAAGGCCGTCGACCGGACCATGGGCTGGATCGACGACGACGAGAGCTGAGCCGACGAGAGCCCACCAGCTCTGACGAGGAGTAAGAACCCGACATGACCAGTCAGTCCACCCTGCAGTCCGTGCCTGCCCTGGGGACGCACCCGGCCTCCGGCTCGCTTCCGAGCCGGGCCGAGACCAGGGAGCAGCTCTCCAAGGCGTCGTACGACCTTCTTGTGATCGGCGGCGGCATCCTGGGCATCTCCACCGCCTGGCACGCCGCGCAGTCCGGGCTCAGGGTGGCACTGGTCGACGCCGGCGACTTCGCCGGCGCCACCTCCTCCGCCTCCTCCAAGCTCCTCCACGGCGGTCTGCGCTACCTGCAGACCGGCGCGGTGAAGCTGGTCGCGGAGAACCACTTCGAACGCCGTGCGGTCTCCCGCCAGGTGGCTCCCCACCTGGCGAACCCGCTCACGTTCTACCTCCCCGTGTACAAGGGCGGTCCGCACGGCGCGGCGAAGCTCGGGGCGGGCGTCTTCGCCTACTCCGCGCTCTCCGCCTTCGGTGACGGCGTCGGTCACCTGCTCTCCCCCGCACGGGCCCAGCAGGACGTGCCGGAACTGCGCACCGAGAACCTGAAGGCCGTGGCCGTGTACGGCGACGACCAGATGAACGACGCCCGCATGGCGCTGATGACGGTCCGCGCGGCCGTCGAGGCGGGCGCGGTCGTCCTCAACCACGCCCAGGTCACCGGCCTGCGCTTCACCAAGGGCCGGGTCACGGGCGCCGACCTCAAGGACGCCGTCTCCGGCGAGGAGTTCGGCGTCAACGCCCGCCTGGTGCTGAACGCGACCGGCCCCTGGGTCGACCACCTGCGCCGGATGGAGGACCCGAACGCGGCCCCGTCCATCCGCCTGTCCAAGGGCGCGCACCTGGTGCTCAAGCGGACATCCCCCTGGAAGGCCGCGCTAGCCACCCCCATCGACAAGTACCGGATCACCTTCGCCCTCCCCTGGGAGGACATGCTGCTGCTCGGCACCACCGACGAGGAGTACGAGGGCGACCCGGCGGACGTCGCCGTCACCGAGAAGGACATAGCCCAGATCCTGGACGAGGCCGCGTTCTCGGTCCGGGACCAGCAGCTCCGGCGTGACCTGATCACCTACTCCTTCGCCGGTCTGCGGGTGCTGCCCGGCGGCCCCGGCAGCACCGCGAAGGCGAAGCGGGAGACGGTGGTCACCGAGGGCAGGGGCGGCATGCTGTCCGTGGCCGGCGGCAAGTGGACCACCTTCCGGCACATCGGCCGCACCGTGATGCAGAAGCTGGAGGCGCTGCCGGGCCACCCGCTCGGCGACGACTTCGAGCCGATCTCCTCGCTGCCGAAGAAGCTGCCGCTGCCCGGTGTCGCCAACCCCCGTGCCGTCGCCCACCGGCTCCTGGTGGACCACCCGGCGCCCGGTCCGCGGATGGCCGCCGACACGGCCAAGCACCTGGCCACCCACTACGGTTCGCTGGCCTTCGACATCGCCCGCATCGCCAACGAGCACCCGGAGCTGGCCGAGCGCGTCCACCCGGACGCGCCGGAGATCTGGGCGCAGGTCGTCTGGGCCCGCGACCACGAGTGGGCCGAGACCGCCGACGACGTGCTGCGCCGTCGTACCACCCTGACGATCCGCGGCCTGGCCACGGACGACGTCAGGGCCAAGGTCCAGGACCTGCTCGACAAGAAGTAGCCGATCGCTCCGCAGGGCGGCTCCTCCCCTGGGAGGGGAGCCGCCCTTCGGCGTACCCGCCGCCGGAGAACCGGACCGTTACCGGTCCGGGGCGTGCCCGCCTGACCGGGCCGCATAATGTGGCCAGAGACATCGGATGTCTGAACCACAGGGAGGCCGGTATGGCAGTCACCGATGAGGCGATCGAGAAGATCAAGGACATGATCGTCTCCGGTGCGCTGCGCCCCGGTGACCGGTTGCCCAAGGAGAGCGAACTCGCCGCCGAGCTCGGCCTGTCCCGCAACTCGCTCCGGGAGGCGGTGCGCGCCCTGTCACTGATCCGGATCCTCGACGTGCGGCAGGGCGACGGCACCTACGTCACCAGCCTCGACCCGCAGCTGCTCCTGGAGGCGATGAGCTTCGTCGTCGACTTCCACCGCGACGACACGGTCCTGGAGTTCCTTGCGGTGCGCCGGATCCTGGAGCCGGCCGCGACCGCGATGGCCGCCTCCCGGATCAGCGAGCAGCAACTGGACGCGCTGGCGTCCCAGTTGGACGCGCTCGGCGGCGCGCCCTCGGTGGAGGAGCTGGTCGCCTGCGACCTGGAGTTCCACCGGGGCATCGTGCAGAGCTCGGGGAACTCGGTGCTGTGCTCGCTTCTTGACGGCCTGTCCGGGCCGACCACCAGGGCGCGGATCTGGCGCGGGCTGACCCAGGAGGACGCGGTGGCGCGCACCCTGCACGAGCACCGGGCGATCCTGGCCGCGCTGCGCGACCGGGACGCGGAGGCGGCCCGTTCCTGGGCGACCGTGCACATCGCGAGCGTGGAGCAGTGGCTGCGCAGCAGCCTGTGAAGCGCTTGCTGTCCGTGGCCGGTTCCTCGCCGGATCGGGGTGTTCGAGGCGGGCGAACGGGGCAGTGATCCGTTCACTCCCCCGTGCAAGGGGGCTGCGGGCGCCCCCGCTCGACGCCGTAAGGTTGGGGCGTACGCGAGGGCACGTCGGAAGGAGGCACTGGGTGATCGAGCTGGAGGGGGTTCCCGAGCTGATCGACCCAGTCATGGTGGCCGCGTTCGAAGGCTGGAACGATGCCGGTGACGCCGCCTCCACCGCGGTCGCGCACCTGGAGCGGGAGTGGAAGGGCGAGGTGTTCGCGGCACTCGACGCCGAGGACTACTACGACTTCCAGGTGAACCGCCCCACGGTGTGGATGGACGCCGGCGTGCGCAAGATCACCTGGCCGACGACGCGGTTGTCGGTGGTCCGGGTCGGCGGGGACAAGCCGCGGGACCTGGTGCTGGTCAGGGGCATCGAACCGTCCATGCGCTGGCGGTCGTTCTGCAACGAGCTGCTCGGCTTCGCCCACGAGCTGGGCGTGGAGCTGGTGGTCGTGCTGGGCGCGCTGCTCGGCGACACCCCGCACACACGTCCGGTGCCGGTCAGCGGGGTCACGTCCGACTCCGACCTGGCCCAGCGGATGGACCTGGAGGAGACCAAGTACGAGGGCCCGACGGGCATCGTCGGGGTTCTCCAGGAGGCGTGCACGCACGCGGGCGTCCCGGCGGTCTCGCTGTGGGCGGCGGTGCCGCACTACGTCTCCCAGCCGCCCAACCCGAAGGCCACCCTGGCCCTCCTGAACCGTCTGGAGGACCTGCTCGACCTGCGGATCCCGCTGGGCGAGCTGGCCGAGGACGCCCGTGCCTGGCAGGTGGGCGTGGACCAGCTGGCCGCCGAGGACAGCGAGGTCGCCGAGTACGTGCAGACGCTGGAGGAGGCCCGGGACACCGCGGAGCTGCCGGAGGCGTCCGGCGAGGCGATCGCCCGGGAGTTCGAGCGCTATCTGAGGCGCCGGGACGTGAGCCCGCCCGGCGGCCACGCCACGGCGGACGGCACCGACAGCGGCTCGTACCTGCGGGACAGTCCGGGAGGTCCGGGCGGCAAGGGGCGTCCGCCCCGGGCGCCGAAGCCCGATGCGCCCGGTAACGCCGGGGACAGCGGGGACGCCGACGGGGACGCCGGGCCGGACGGCGAGGGTCCCTCCGAGGACTGAGCGCGCCCACGCGGCGGCGCCGCATGCCGAAACAGCCCCGCGCCCCTTTGGGGGGTGCGGGGCTGTTTGCGTCGGCTTTACAGGGCCACGCCCAGCAGGGCGTCCACCGCTCGGGACACGACACCCGGTGCGCCCGTGTCCGTACCGCCCTGTTCCTGCTGGAGTGCCGCCCAGCGGTCCACCGCCGCCAGTGCGGCGGGCGCGTCCAGGTCGTTGCTGAGGGCCTCGCGGATCTCCTCCACCAGGGCCTCGGCGGGCGGGCCGTCGGGGCGGGAGACCGCCGCGCGCCAGCGGGCGAGGCGCTCCTCGGCGTCCCGCAGCACCTGGTCGGTCCACTCCCAGTCGGCACGGTAGTGGTGGGAGTGCAGCGACAGCCGGATCGCGGCGGGGTCGACGCCGTCCTGGCGGAGCCGGGAGACGAAGACCAGGTTGCCCTTGGACTTGGACATCTTCTCACCGTCGAGACCGACCATGCCGGCGTGCACGTAGGCCTTGGCCATCGGGAACTCGCCGGTGAGCACCTGGGCGTGCGAGGCGCCCATCTCGTGGTGCGGGAAGGCCAGGTCGGAACCGCCGCCCTGGACGTCGAAGGTCATGCCGAGGTGGTCGAGGGCGATGGCCACGCACTCGATGTGCCAGCCCGGGCGGCCACGGCCGAGGGAGCCGCCGTCCCAGCTGGGTTCGCCCTCGCGGGCGGCCAGCCACAGCATCGGGTCGAGGGGGTTCTTCTTGCCGGGGCGGTCCGGGTCGCCGCCGCGCTCGGCGGACAGCAGCCGCATGGCGGCCGCGTCGAGGCCGGAGACCTTGCCGAAGTGGGGGTCGGAGCCCACCGAGAAGTAGATGTCGCCTTCGAGTTCGTAGGCGGCGCCGAGGTCGCGCAGTCGCTCGACGAGCGGCACGATGCCGGGTATCGCCTCGACCGCGCCTATGTAGTGCTGCGGCGGCAGCATCCTGAGGGCGGTCATGTCCTCACGGAAGAGGGTCGTCTCCTGCTCGGCGAGGGCGACCCAGTCGACACCGTCGCGCTGCGCGCGTTCGAGCAGCGGGTCGTCGACGTCCGTCACGTTCTGGACGTAGTGCACCTGCCGCTTGGTGTCCAGCCACACGCGCTGGACCAGGTCGAACGCGTTGTAGGTCGCCGCGTGCCCCATGTGGGTCGCGTCGTACGGGGTGATGCCGCAGACGTAGATACGGGCGACGGGACCGGGGTCCAGGGTGACCGGACCGCCGGTCGCGGTGTCGTGGATCCTCAGGTCGCGGCCCTGACCAGGCAGGGCGGGGACCTCGGAAGCGGGCCAGGCATGCATGTACATGAGCGTAACCGGACCCGAGTTCGGTATACGAACCGGACCGGGCCGGATGACGAAGAAGGCACTCTTGATCTTGCGGCCGGGATGTGCCTCGGGCGTGGGGCCGGCGGGCGTGGCGCTCCTACACGGGCGGCCAGGGGATGGCGGGCCACTCGCCACTGGGCTCCGGGTGCGTCCCGGCGCTGAGCAGCGCGTCGACACGCGCGCGCGTGGCGTCGAGTTCGACGGCGGTGATCAGCTCGGCCAGCCGGGTCCCCAGGGCTCCGTCGAGGGCCTCCCGGACCACCGTGAGGGCCTCGACGGCCTCCCCGGTGAGGGGCTCGCCCGCCCAGCCCCACAGCAGGGTGCGCAGCTTGTTGTCGACGTTGAAGGTGACGCCGTGGTCGATTCCGTAGAGCCGGCCGTCGGCGGTGGGCAGCAGATGGCCGCCCTTGCGGTCGGCGTTGTTGATCACGGCGTCGAGGACGGCGAGCCGGCGCAGCCGGGCGTCGTCGGCGTGCACCAGCAGCGCGGTCTTCCCGTCGCCGACCTCGGCGAGCCCGATGGCCTTCCAGCCCGGCTCCGGCTCCTCGGTGTCCACCAGGGCCAGCAGTTCGGCGCCTTCCGGGTCGACGTCGATCCACAGCTGGCACATGCCCTCGCCGTACGGCCCGTCGCGCAGCACGGTCGGCGGGACCAGGTCCCAGCCCAGCGCCTCGGAGACCTCGTAGGCGGCCACCTCGCGCTGGGCGAGGGTGCCGTCGGGGAAGTCCCACAGCGGGCGTTCCCCGGCGACCGGCTTGTAGACGCAGGACGCCTCCTCGCCGTCGTGCGCGACCGTGCAGAACAGCGCCGCGTTGGAGGCGTCGCGGATCCGGCCGCGCACCTTCAGCTCACCGTGGGCGAGCAGGCCGGCGGCGGTCACGCTCCGCGGCGGTATCCGTTCTGGCGCGGACATACGTGTCCTTCCGGGTCGAGCGGGAGGCTGCACAGCGGGCACGGCGGCCGCCCGGCGTTGACGACGTCCAGGGCGCGCTTGGCGAAGGCCCTGGCCTGCGCGCCGCTCAGCCGGACCCGCAGCATGGGGGGTCCGTTCTCCTCGTCCTGGAGGAGCCGCTCCTCGGCCTCGGCCAGGTCCTCCTCGGATTCGGCGTCCAGCTCCACCAGGGCCTGCGCCTCGACGATCATGCGCTCTTCCTCACCGTCCCAGGCGAGCGCCATGGTGCCGACGCGGAACTCCTCCTCGATGGGGGTCTCCAGCGGGGCGGTGTCGGTGATCTCGTTGGGTGCGACGGCGGGGACGGCCGCGTTGCCGCCGCTGCGGCGTACGACCTCGTCGAGGAGTTCTTCCATGCGCTCGGCGAGCGCGGCGACCTGGGTCTTCTCCAGGGCCACGCTGGTCGTCCGGGTGCCGGCCGTGGCCTGGAGGAAGAACGTACGGCGTCCGGGCAGTCCGACCGTGCCCGCGATGAAGCGGTCCGGCGGATCGTAGAGGAACACCTGACGGGACACGTCCTGTCTCCATGGGAATCGGGGGTGCGTGGGAACGGGCGGCGGCTACTGGACCGCTTGCGTGGATCGCTTCACCCTACTGCGGTCGGCGATCACGGCGCGCCGGCACCGCCACCGACCGGTGCGTCCTCCCCGGGAGGTTCCTCGCGGGGGGCGAGGGAGGCGAGATCGCCGGTGTCCCCGAGACGGACGAGAAACGGCCTGAGGCGGGTGTAACGGATCGCAGTGATGGAACACGGTTCGACGGAGATCCGCTGGAAGAGGTCGAGATGAAGACCGAGTGCGTCCGCGACGAGGGATTTGATGATGTCACCGTGCGAGCACATGAGATAGACGGCGTCGGCGCCGTGGTCGCGCTCCACGCGCGCGTTCCACTCGCGCACCGCCTCCGCCGCGCGGGTCGCCATGGCCCGCATCGACTCGCCGCCGGGGAACGCGGCCGCCGACGGGTGCGCCTGCACGACGTCCATCAGCGGCTCGTCCTTGAGTTCGGTCAGTTTGCGGCCGGACCAGTCGCCGTAGTGGGCCTCCCCGATCCGCTCGTCGGTGTGGGCGGTGAGGTCGGGCCGGGCGTCGAGGAGCGGCCGGACCGTCTCCTGGCAGCGTTGCAGCGGGCTGGTGACGACCTCGGAGATCGGCAGGCCGGCCAGCCGGCCGGGCAGTGCGGCGGCCTGGGCGGCGCCGCGCTCGTCGAGGGCGACACCGGGCGTCCAGCCGGCGAGCAGCCCGGAGGTGTTGGCGGTGGACCGTCCGTGCCTTACGAGGATCAGCGTGGGCATGCGGCCCAGGGTAGGCGCAAGCCGAAGTGCGCAGCCGGGTGGGCGACGGGAGAATACGCTCCGTGATCGTCGACTGCGCCATCTACCGGGACGGGGAGCGCACGGAGACCCCGCAGGACTTCTCGGACGCCCTCGCGGAGGCACGCGCGCGTGGCGACAGCTTTCTGTGGATCGGCCTGTACGAGCCCACCGAGCACGAGTTCGACCTGGTCACCGACGAGTTCGGGCTGCATCCGCTGGCCGTGGAGGACGCCCTGACCGCCCACCAGCGGCCCAAACTGGAGGTGTACGACGACTCGCTGTTCGTCGTCCTGAAGCCGGTCACGTACGAGACGAAGACCGACACGGTGACCTCCGGCGAGCTGATGATCTTCGTCGGGGACTCCTTCGTGGTCACCGTGCGCCATGGGACGCCGTCACCGCTCGGGGACGTCCGGCGGCATCTGGAGGAGCAGCACGAGCTGCTCAAGCACGGTCCCACCGGGGTGCTGTACTCGATCTCCGACGCGGTCGTCGACCACTACCTGGAGGTCGTGACCGAGTTGCAGAACGACCTGGAGGAGGTGGAGGCAGAGGTGTTCTCGCCGGGCGGCGGCGGTTCCCGGCACACCGCGTCCCGGATCTACTCCTTCAAGCGGCAGATCCTGGAGTTCCGCCGCGCGACCGTGCCGCTGGCCGTGCCGATGACGAAGCTGGCGGGGGCGGGTCCGCACGGCGGCTCGGTGCCGTTCGTGCACGAGGAGGCGCGGCCGTTCTTCCGGGACGTCAACGACCATCTGCTGCGGGTGAACGAGGGGGTGGAGGCCCTGGACCGGCTGGTGTCCGACGTCCTCAGCGCCCATCTCGCGCAGATGAGCGTGCGACAGAACGACGACATGCGGAAGATCTCCGCGTGGGCTGCCATGGCGGCGGTGCCCACGATGATCGCCGGTGTCTACGGCATGAACTTCGACCACATGCCCGAGCTGCACTGGCTCTGGTCGTATCCCGCGGTGATCATGGTCATGGCGGTGCTGGAGACGGTGCTGTACCGGCTGTTCAAGCGGCGCGGATGGATGTGAGCGGCCCGGACAGCGGCTGGAAGGCACCGGGACCTCGTCACCGTGGCGGGCGATCCCGCTCGGCCGGAAGAGGGAGCACCGGGGTCACTCCGGGGGCGTAACCGCGCGGGCAGCGGCGCGTTGTTCTCCGTGACGGCCGTGGCGGGGAAGACCCCCCGAGCCCCCACCACGGCCGCTGAACTCTCCCGCCGCGTCGCTCAGGCGAGCCCGGCACGCTCCAGGGCCTCGGCACCGGCCCGGAGCGAGGCGAGCCGCTCGTCCAGGGTGAAGCCGGCCGGGGCGAGGGACAGGGTGGTGACCCCGGCGGCCGCGTAGGCCTTCATCCGGTCGGCGATCCGCGCCACGGACCCGAGCAGCGTGGTCCGGTCGATCAGGTCGTGCGGTACGGCGGCCGCCGCGCCGTTCTTGTCCCCGGACAGGTACTTGTCCTGGATCTCGGCGGCCTCCTGCTCGTAGCCCATGCGCCGGGCGAGCTGGTTGTAGAAGTTCTGCTTGCGGCTGCCCATGCCGCCGACGTACAGCGCGGTGTACGGCCGGAAGGTGTCGGCGAGTGTGCTCACGTCCTTGTCGTCGCCGACGGCGAGGGGCAGCGTCGGGCAGACGTCGAACCCGTCGAGGGTCTTCCCGGCCTTCTCGCGCCCCGCGCGCAGGTACTTGACGGCCGTCTCCTCCAGGTGCTCGGCCGAGGGGAAGATCAACAGGGCGCCGTCGGCGATCTCGCCGGTCTGCTCCAGGTTCTTCGGTCCGATGGCGGCGATGTAGACCGGGATGTGCTCGCGCTCGGGGTGCACGGTCAGCCTGATCGGCTTGCCGGGGCCGCCGGGCAGCGGCAGCGTCCAGTGCTCGCCCTCGTACGACAGCCGCTCGCGGGTCATCGCCCTGCGCACGATCTCCACGTACTCGCGGGTGCGGGAGAGCGGCTTGTCGAACTTGACGCCGTACCAGCCCTCGGAGACCTGCGGTCCCGAGACGCCGAGGCCGAGCCGGAAACGGCCGCCGGAGAGGGAGTCGAGGGTGGCGGCCGTCATCGCGGTCATCGCGGGCTGCCGGGCCGGGATCTGGAAGATGGCCGAGCCGACGTCGATGCGCTCGGTCTTGGCCGCGACCCAGCTGAGCACGGTGGCGGCGTCGGAGCCGTAGGCCTCGGCGGCCCAGCAGACGGCGTACCCGAGGCGCTCGGCCTCCTGCGCCACGGCCAGATTGTCCCCGTCCATCCCGGCACCCCAGTAGCCGAGGTTGATCCCGAGCTGCATGGCCGATCCCCTTACCGATCAGTAACGTCGCTGTCGCGAGAGACCTTAGCGTGCGGCGCCCCGCGGCCGGCCACCCCTCCGCCGCAGGGAGATCGGTTATCCACAGGCAACCCAACGCACCAGCTCTGGCCAGTAATCTCGCGGACATGGAGCAGAGGCATCTCGGCCGTACCGGCCTGCGTGTGTCCAGAATCGGACTCGGCACCCTCACCTGGGGCCGGGACGTCGACGAGCACGACGCCGCTGACATGCTGAAGGCGTTCTGGGAGGCCGGCGGCACCCTCGTCGACACCGCGGACGTGTACGGCGACGGAGAGGCCGAGTACCTGCTCGGGCAGCTCATGGAAGGGCTGGTGCCCCGCCGGGACCTGGTCATCTCGACGAAGGCGGGCAGCGTCCCGGACCCGGACCGCCGCTTCGACGGCTCGCGCGGTCATCTGCTCGCCGCGCTGGACGCCTCCCTGGCCCGTCTCGGCACCGACCACGTCGACGTCTGGCACGTGCACGCCTACGATCCGGACACCCCCTTGGAGGAGACGCTGCAGGCTCTCGACCTGGCCGTCAGCAGCGGCCGGGCCCGCTATGCCGGGGTCTCCAACTTCTGCGGCTGGCAGCTCGCGAAGGCGGCCACCTGGCAGCTCGCGGCGCCCGGTACCCGCACCCGGCTGGCCAGCACCCAGCTGGAGTACTCGCTGCTCCAGCGGGGCGTGGAGCGCGAGGTGCTGCCTGCGGCGCTGGACCTGGGCATCGGCCTGCTGCCGTCCTCGCCGCTCGGCCGGGGCGTGCTGACCGCGAAGTACCGCAACGCCACTCCCCCGGACTCGCGGGGCGCCTCCGAGCATCTGGCGCCGTTCGTCGCGCCGTACCTCGACGACACCGCGACGCGGATCGTGGACGCGGTGCAGACCGCGGCCGACGGGCTGGCGGTGACACCGCTCCAGGTGGCACTGGCCTGGGTGCGGGACCGGCCGGGCGTGGCCGCGCCGATCGTCGGCGCCCGCAACGCGCAGCAGCTCACGGCGGCACTGTCAGTGGAGGCGCTTACGCTTCCTGACGAGATCTGCCGGGCGCTCGACGACGTGTCGGCGCCCGTGCACCGCTATCCCGATCACGACTGGAGCACGCTGTGAGCACGGAGCCGGGGCTGGGCGCCAAGCCCGAGGCCGACGACGAGGGGACGACGGCCGAGGGGACAACGGGGGACGGCGCGGGAGGCGGTGACGTGCCGACGGGAGACGGCGCGGGGCGCGGGGGCGACTCGGAGACGGAAGGAGCGGCCCACGGCGACGGTTCGGGGGCGGACGACGCGGTCGGTGCGGTGGCCGGCGGGGCTGGTGAGGGGGCGGGGCAGGCTTCCGAGGCCGCGGCCGAGCTGGCCGCCCAGCGGGTCGAGCGGGAGCGGATCGCGCGGCGGAAGGCCGAGAAGCGGGGTCCGATCGAGAGCGGGAGCGGCCTCAGCGGTACGGCGGCCGATCTGCTCGCGGCGATCCGGGCCGTGGAGAGCGGGGAGAAGCGGGCGGCAACCGTCTTCGCCGATCCGGAACCCGCCGCGCGCCCGGCACCCCTGGCCGAAGCCGCCCGCCGACCGGAGCCGGCCCCCGCCACCGCCCGGCCCGCGAGGACCGCCGGACCGGCCGGGCCCGCCGCGGAGACGATCGCGGCGGTACGACGGGCCCTGGCCGACGGCGGTGCGCCGGAGTCGCTGGCACCCGCGGTCGCGGCCGCCCTCGGCGAGGGCGCGGACGCGCTGCTGCGCGACGACCCGTGGCAGCTGCTCCGGGTCGGCGGTGTACGCCCGGACCAGGCCGACGGCTTCGCGCGGGCGCTGCTCGGCGCGGAGTGCGGCCCGGACGACGAGCGGCGCGGCCGGGCGTTGACCGGGTGGCTCCTCGAACAGGCGGCCCTGGCCGGACACACCGCGCTGGAGATGCCGACGCTGACGGCGGCGCTGACCCAGCGGGCGGTGCCCGACCCGGAGGCCGCCGTGCAGAGCACGCTCGCCGAGGGCGAGGCCCTGGTCTTCCAGGACGCCCTCGATCCGGGCGCCCCGGAACCCGAGGACGACGAGGAGGAGCGGCCGGTCCGGGTCCTGGTCGGCCTGGAGCGGTACGCGCTGGCCGAGGAGAGCCTCGCCGACGGGCTGGCCCGGCTGGTCAACTCCCCCGGCAAGGACGCCCCGGAGCCCTGGGAGGCGGCCGCGACGGCGGCCTCCGGCGGCGCGGCGGAGCTGGCGAGGGCGGTCGCCGGACACGGACTCGTGCTGCACACGGGCGGCGAGGCCGCCCGGTCCGAACCGGCGGCACTGCTGGCCGCCGCCCGCGCGGCGGGGCTGCGTGCCTTCGCCGCCGCCCACACCACCGACGGGTGCCGGGGACTGGCGGCGCAGGGGGACGGAGCGGATGCGGTCGGCACGGTCGCCGGTCTGCTCTCCGGTGCCCAGGGGCCCGGCCGGGACGCGGAGGGCGCCCTGGACCTCGACCTGCTGATCGTGCTGGACGCGCCCCGGTTGGACGTGGAGAGCGCGGCGATGGTCGTGGAGGCACTCCCCGACGGGGCCCGGCTGGTGCTCAGCGGGGATCCGGCGGTGCTGTGGTCGGCGGGCCCGGGGCGGGTCTTCGCCGACCTGCTGGCGGCCCGCGTCTGCCCGGTGGTCGCCTCCCGCACGCCCGATCCCGGCCCGCTCGGCGAACTGGTCTCCGGGATCGGCGTGGGCGAGCTCCTCCAGGTCGAGGCGCCCGGCAAGGAGGTCGTGATCGTACCGGTGCGGGACGCGGGCGAGGCAGTGCACCGGACGGTGCAGTTGGTCGCCGACTCCGTGCCGCGCGCCCTCGGCGTCCCCGCCGGGCAGACGGTGGTGATCACCCCGGGCCACGGTGGTGCGGCGGGCACCCGTGCCCTGAACACCGCCCTGAAGGAGCGGCTCAATCCGGGCCCCGGCCGGTTCGGCGGCTTCGACCCCGGTGACCGGGTCGCCTACTCCCCCGCACCGGGCCGTACGGAGCCGGGGCAGGTGGTGACGGCCGACGCCGAAGGGCTGCATCTGTCGTGCGCGGGCGCACAGGTCGTCGTGGAGAAGGAGCGGGTGGAGCGGTCGGTGCGGCACGGCTGGGCACTGACCGCCCACCAGGCGGCGGGCGGCCGGTGGCCGGCGGCGGTCGTGGTGCTGCCCGGCGACGCGGCCCAGTCCCTCAGCCGCCCCTGGGTGTACACGGCGTTCAGCCGGGCGGAACGCCATCTGTCGGTGGTGCACGGCGTGGAGCAGGCGCTGCCGAAGGCGGTGGCCGAGACCCTGCCGAAGCCGAGGACGACCCGCCTGCCGCTCCTGCTCAGAACCCAGGTGCCGGCAGCCGGCTGAGACACGGTCTCCGCGCGCCGCTGCCCGGTGGTGCCCTCCGGCCCCGTAAGTGGCGCCGGCCGCCGGGCTGACGGGTGTCGCCACCGTGGTGC
>NZ_JBEYJU010000120.1:0-22509 GCF_040703965.1 Streptomyces sp. NPDC006655
CCCGGGCGCACGCCCCGGCCTTGATCGGCTACACCACCAAGCGGGACGCCATCCCCGCGCGTACGCAGCGCCTCGGTCACCGTCAACGGGACGGTGTGAAGGACGGGACGTGAGCGCAGGAAGGCTCCGGCGCGAGCGAGGAAGTCGTCGAGGTCTTCGGTGAGGTGCCAGCCATCCGGACTCATGCCTCATGATCCCGCGTGCTGTCGGTAGGCACCCATGGTTTTTGCACTGGGAGAAGTGGCACGCGCCGACGACGAAGTCGCCAAGGGATCAGCCGAGGCAGAGACGGGGCCGGCATCGGCTCTCATAGGGAGCCGTCGGCCTCAGCGTCCACCAGTCGCGCTAGCTCCCCCACGCTCAGTTCGATCCGCCGTCCATCAGCCATCCGGGACCGGCCCAACGACGCCGCCTCGACGTGGTTGACAGCCTCGTCATGCGCGCGAATCTCCTCGCTGCTCAAGCCCGCTCCTCCCCTTCTCTCCACCCGGCCGCTCAAACGACCGCTCCCGCACCAGCTGAGAGGACGGCCGTTTCATTCCGCATTAGACGGACACCAACCGTTGCATCCGCGGCCAGTTCGCCCACGGCAGACGCACACCGCGGGCAACGACTGGAGACACGACCCAAGACCATGTCAACGTACGGGAGTCCGGAAAAGCCGCAGGTCAACGAAGGGTTCTCTGTTCGTGACGCTCACCGCCACAACCACGTCCAGGCCTCTCGCAGACCTTCCTCCGCATGCCTTCAGCAAGCGTGAGTGGCTTCTCGAATGCCACTGCGCCCGACCCGTGACCAACCTCCTCAAGGACCAGGGATGGGACGTCGTCACCGACCTGGACTGCAACTTCCACTGCGCCAGCCCCGACCGACGGGTGTATGTGGGCTTTCTCCCCGAAAGCCGCGAGGCGGTACGCGGTGAGCTGTGGCACATCCACGTCACGGACAAGGACGGCACCACGGCCTGGCGCCAGACCTTCGGGCCGGATACCCCGGCACAGGCCGTCGCCGGGTTCGTCGCCGCTCTGGTCACCTTCCCCGCCCGCTACTGCACGTGCGTGTGACACCCGCTCCGCATTCTCATCACCCAGGAGACCGTCTTGCCCTACAAGATCACTGTTGGCCAACTGGTTCATCAGCTGCAGACCTTCGACCCCGACCTGCCGGTGTACCTCGCCATCAATCCCGACTGGCCCTACGCCCACCACATCGGCCGCATCGTGGAGATCACCGGATCGAACGGAGCCGTCTATATCGCTGAAAACGGCCAGGAGGGCGTACTGCCGCCCGACGTCCGCAACCAGCTGGACTGGGCCAACGTATGACGTGCCACCCGCGTACACAGCCCGCTGCGTCGCCGATCACCTCCTCCAGTTCCTCACAACACCAGCTCCTCAGTGACCTGGTCCATCACCCCATGCCAAGGTCGGTGCGCGGCGCTCTCCTCCGCTGCGTACCTCCTCATCCCGCTCAACCGATCCACACGGGGTGGATAACCGACCTGAAGCCCGAGCGTCTCCCTCCTGGCTCCGTCCTGCTCAGCTGGGAGCCCAGTCTCGGGGACGGAATGGATGTGACCGCGCACCTCGGTCTGGCCACGGCGGAGGTTCTCCTCGCCAGTTGGCCGAACCTCCACGGCGACTGGACCGCCGTCGTACACCCCACCCTTCACGAGGTCATGGGACTTCACACCGCGATGTCCATCGCCACCGACGCGCTGCACCTCGCCAACCACCTGGCGACCCGCTGACGATCCATTCCGTTCGCTGCGGACTTCCGAGGGCTGCCCCAAGATCGGGGCAGCCCTCGTGGCGTTAATGACTTCCTCGGGCTGTTGTGGGCTGCTGGGTGAGGGGCAGTCTGGTGCCGGCCAGGCAGCGCCCACGCGCACGCCCCGCCCGACTCGCGCCGCGGCCCCCGAGGGCCCCAGGATCTGATCCCAAACGGTCAGGAGGGGCACCCCGAATCCGGGGTTCCCCTCCTGACGGGGGGACGGACACGTGCACCGGCTAGCTGTATTGATCACGAGCGTTGTTAACGGGGGCCGGTCTTGATCGTGGCGAAGGCCCCCGTGTGTGGTGGAGGTGTCGAATCTTCACCGCACGGAGGCCTTCGTGTCCCACCGTAATGCCCGCCTGACCATGCACGGCAGGCGGCTGCTCGTCGAGCGTGTCCGTTCCGGCCGTCCGGTCGCGCATGTCGCGGCCGAGATGGGCATCTCCCGTCCCACAGCCCACAAGTGGATCCGACGCTGGCGGTTGGAGGGCGAGAGCGGACTCATCGACCGTTCCAGCCGTCCCCGCAGGACACCACACCGGACCGCGGCCGCCACCGAGGTGCAGGTCTGCAGGCTGCGGCAGGACCGCAAGCTGGGCCCGGCACGTATCGGACCGATCCTGGGCCTGCCCGCCTCCACCGTGCACCGCATCCTCACCCGCCACGGCCTGAACCGCCTGGCCTTCCTGGACCGGCCCACCGGCCAGGTCATCCGCCGCTACGAACGCGACCGGCCCGGCGAACTGATCCACGTCGACGTCAAGAAACTCGGCCGCATCCCCGACGGCGGCGGCCACAAAATCCTGGGCCGACAGGCCGGCCGGGCCCGGCGCAGCAGCGTGGGCTTCGACTACATCCACTCCGCCGTCGACGACCACACCCGCCTGGTCTACAGCGAGATCCACGACGACGAGAAGGCCGCCACCTGCGCCGCCTTCCTGCGACGGGCCGCCGCCTTCTTCACCACCTGCGGCATCGACCGCATCGAACGGGTCCTGACCGACAACGCCTGGCCCTACCGCAAGAGCTTCGCCTGGCCACAGGCACTGGCCGACCTCGGCGCAGCCGGCAAGCTGACTCGCGCCTACCGGCCGCAGACCAACTGCGAGGATTTGCAAGCGCTCTTCCGGTCGGTCTGACCCACAGACCAACCGGCCGCTCGTGCCTTGTTGCCGATGCGTCGGCCGGCCGGGAGGGCGCACGCGGCTGCACCGGCAGACCGTCGGATGTGACCTGATAAGAGCCTGGCACCACGCCTCATCGCAGTTGTGTCCCCGGTGCTCTGTCGGTGCGGCTCCAGCCCCGCGGACCGCCAGGAGGACAGGTGCTCAACAGTTCCGGCACGAGCGTGACCCTCGGAGTCGACACCCACGCCGACGTCCATGTCGCTGTTGCTCTCGACCAGCTCGGGCGGCGGCTGGGTACGCTCGCTGTCCCCTCGACACCAGCTGGCTACGCATCCTTGGAAGCGTGGGTCACCGGTCTCGGCACCGTCGAGCAGGTGGGTTTGGAAGGCACCGGCTGCTACGGTGCCGGCCTGTCCAGGTGGCTGCGGCAACACGGCCACCGTGTCGTCGAGGTCAACCGCCCCGACCGTCAGACACGCCGCCGTCGCGGCAAGTCCGATGTCGTCGATGCCGAAGCCGCCGCCCGGGCAGTGCAGGCCGGGACCGCGACAGCGACCCCGAAGTCCGGTGACGGCGCTGTCGAGATGATCCGGGCCCTGCGGGTCGCCCGACGCAGTGCGATGAAGGCTCGCACGCAAGCCGTCAACCAGCTCAAAGCCCTAATCGTCACCGCTCCTGACGTCCTTCGCGAACACCTCCGCGGGCTGCACCGAATAGAACTGATCCGCACAGTCACACGGTGGCGCCCAGGGGCCGAACCAGACACTCTGACCACGGTCACCAAACTGGCCATGCAGTCCATCGCCCACCGCTACCTGCAGCTCGACGACGAGATATCAGAGCTGGACCGCCACCTGCAGCGGCTCGTCACCCGGGCGGCACCGGAACTCATGGCCGTCAAAGGACTCGGTGCCGAGACCGTCGCAGCCCTGCTCGTCGCTGTCGGCGACAACCCAGGACGCCTTCGCTCAGAGTCCGCCTTCGCCCACCTCTGCGGCGTCGCCCCGATCCCCGCGTCCTCCGGGAAGACGAGCCGCCACCGCCTCAACCGCGGCGGCGACCGTCAGGCCAACCACGCCCTCTACATGATCACCGTCAGCCGAATGGCCTGGGAGCCACGCACACGCGCCTACGTGGCCCGCAGAACAGCCGAAGGCAAGACGAAGACCGAGATCATTCGCTGCTTGAAACGACACATCGCCCGTGAGGTCTACGGCCTACTCGTCCCACGAACCCCAGCGCAGCCACCTGCCCGCGACGATCTGGCAACCGCAGCCTGACCTTCCTTGACAGCTATACGAGCATCGGCAAGGTCGAACGCTTCAACCGCACCCTGCTCGACGAATGGGCCTACCTGCGGCCCTACACCAGCAACACCGAACGCACCGACGCCCTGGCAGACTTCCTGCACACCTACAACCACCACCGCTGCCACACCGCACTCAGCGGCCACCCACCCATCAGCCGCGTGAACAACGCTTCGGGTCAATACAGCTAGCGGCCGAGCTCACCGGCCTTGACCGCGGTGACGAAGCCCGCCCAGCCGGCCGGTGCCAGGCGCATGACCGGACCGAGGTTCTTGGAGTCGCGGACACCGATCGCCGTGGCAAAGTCCGCCACTTCGACACAGCAGGCGTCCTCATTGAGGCTGTATGAGCTCTTGTGCCAGTCGCCGCGCGGCGTGCGCTGGAGGTTCATCGATGCTCCTCACGTCGGCGGCTCACACGGGGGCCGTCGCTCCCCATCCACATTGCCGCACGCGCTGATCATTTTCCGGGTGGAATGGGCAAACCCCAGTGCGAGGAGGGGACATGGACCACACGGCACGCGAACGCGGACTGACCGGCGTCACGAGGCTCGGAGCGCGGACGCAGGAGGACAGCGACGCTTACGAACAGGCACGCGACCCGATCAGCAGCTGTGCTGTCGCGAGGGTGTCCACGTCGTTCGCCATAAGACGATCTTGGACACCCTCGTTCTCGTCTCCGCAAGCACCCCTTGGACCGCACCACCAGGAGTAACCAGTGTCGTACCCGCAACCGCTCACCCCCGAGGAGAAGCTCGCCGACGCGAAGAGGCAGCTGAGCCTCCCGCGTATCGTCGTGATCTGCGGCTCCCCCCGCTTCATGACCGAGATGAACGAGGCCGATCTGCGAGAGACCAAATCCGGAAAGATTGTCGTCAAACCGGGCATTGACATGAAGTCGCCGCACGACCTTTGGTCCGATCCTGTCGAGGCCGAGGCGCTGAAGGTTCGACTCGACGATCTGCACCGAGCGAAGATCCGGCTCGCTGATGAGGTGCTCGTAGTAGGCGACTACATCGGAGACAGCACCCGAGCCGAGATCGCCTACGCCCGGTCGCTGGCCAAGCCCGTGCGGTTCACGCACCCTGAAGTCGAGCCCGCCGCCTGACCACCCACCCCCGCACCCTCCGCAGGCACCCCTTGGAATTGATCATCGAGTGGTTCTCAGGGCACCTTATGAGTCTGAGCGCATGCGCCGCCGGGCGGTGTCTACGGTGCTTGCCCGCAGGCCCTATTCAGGCCTGCGTTCGGTCAGATAGATGCCGGCGAGCGTGCCGTCGTAGCCCTCGGCCTGGGCCGCGGCCTCCAAGCTCGGGTAGTCCTTGCCTCCGACGTCGATCATCGCCTCGTAGTCCGCACCGGTCAGTTCGCGCTCGACCCACTGGTGTGCGCAGCGGCAGCGGATGCTGATCTCGTTGCGGTCGCAGATCACCATCCAGTCGCGCCGGGCGCCGCACTGCGGGCACATCACGGGGATCCCGGTGATGACGATTTCCTCGGGGTGCGTGGTGGCGCGGAGACCGATGTTGCCGTCGCCGAGCTGCATCTCCCGCTGGAGCCGCAGCAGAGGGTCGTCGCCGATGGCCGTCTCCGGCCGAACGGTTCTCTGAAGGTGGAGGCCTTCGTTGAGGATCTGCATCGTCTCCTTCTCCATATCAACCAGCCCTAACAGGCACTGGCGGTCGGTGTCCAGCTCTTTGTGCTGCTCAGCGCCTCGGCCCTCGGGAGCGAGGGACGACATGGCGGGTCTCGGCGGTCGTCTCGGGCGCCTGTGGCGGGGACGGGTGGGAGCGTGCTTGAGTTGCCCGCGCGTTCGTACGGGCACGGGGCGGGTCCATGGTGGCGGGGAGTTTGCCGATGCGTCGCAGCCGCCAGACGAGGACGTCGGTGACGCTGTCCGCGGTGTCCAGTTCGCGCCATTCGATGGCTTGCTGGAGCAGGGCATCGGGGTCGTGTCCGGCGCGCTCGGCCTGGTCCAGGGTGGCGGCGAGGGCGTCCCAACCGGGCTCGCGGCGGACGGACTCGGCCTGCTCGGGCAGGGTGGTTTCGAGGGTGTCGGCGTAGCGCTCTCGTACGGGTTCGGGGAGGCGACGGCCGTGTTCGCGCATCGTGTGCATGGGGGCTGTGGCGGCTGATCGGTAGGCATTGCGCAGGTGTTGTGCGGCGCGTTGGGCGGCGGCTGCTTGCTGGGCGTGGCCGCGGGCGGAGTGCCAGCGCACGGCGGCGATGGTGACGAGGACCATCGTGGAAAGGAGCATCGCCGTGGTGCCGCCGTCTTCGCCTTTGCCGAGGGCGTTGCCGGCGCGGATGATGCCGCGGGCGGCGGAGCGGATGGCTCGGTTGTCGGCGCGCTCGGCCCGGATGTGGGAGCGGGTGGCGCGTTCGAAGGCGCGAGCGGCCTCGGCGAGTTCCTTGCGGGTTGAGGCCGGGGCGGTCTGGGCGAGTGCGTCGAGGAGTTCGCCGATGCCGGCCAGTTGGGCGGCGGAGTCCTCGTCGTCGTTCCCGTCGAGGATCGAGGCCGCGCGTTCGGCGACCGGGGCTGTCTGGCGCCGGGCGGTGGCCGGGCGAGGTGCTCGTTCACCGGCATGGTGGGTGACCGGTTCGTCGTCGAGCCGTCCGGCGTCGAGGCGCCGGCGGATCCTGGGCAGGGAGAGGTCCGGGGCGAGTTTCGAGCCGGAAAACCAGACCGGCTCACCGTCACGGTTACGGTCCCCGGGGAGAGCGACCTTGTATCCGAGGGTGTCGCCGGAGGGGGCGATGCGCTGTTCGACCCGAAGGCCGGCCTCGGCGAGGCGATGGAAGAACTCCTCCTCGCTGGCGGCGCCGGCCAGGGCGTGACGGACGCTTTCCCGCAGCGTCTCGCGGGGTGTCTCGGTACGGCCGGATCGCTCGGCCTTGGAGCGTTCGGCGCTGGTGGGGCGCTGGGCGGCGGTGCGGTCGCCGCCGTTGAGGATCTGCAGGCCGAACTCCTTCTCGATCTTTCGGCATTCGGCCTGTGCTCGGATGCCGTCCTCGTGGCGGCGGGGGCGGCGGCCGTCTTCGCGGACGAGGGTGGCGACGATGTGGATGTGGTCGTCGGCATGGCGAACGGCGATCCATCGGCAGGCCTTGGCATCGCCGTCTTCGGCGATGCCGGTGGCGTGGACGATGCGGCGGGCGACCTCGGCCCATTCCGCGTCGGTGAGGTGACGGTCGCCGGGCGCCGTGCGGACGGGGCAGTGCCACACGTGACGGGCCGGGCGGCGGTTCTTCGGAAGGGCAAGCACGGGCAGGTCGAGTCGGTCGGTCAGCTGCTTGAGCGTGGCGGCCGGATCACGTCCGGGGTCGGGGGCGAGCCCTGGCATCCAGGACGCCACGAGGTGCGGGTCGGTGTGCTCGTCCCGACGGCCGGGACCGTAGAGGTAGGTGAGCAGTCCGTACGTCCGGCCGCCGGTGGAGATGTCGGGGACCACCGTCAGCGCCGCGCGATCTCGATCGCGGCGGCCTCGACCCGGTCCGCCGCGCGTAGGACCCGGGCGACTGCGTCGTCCGCATAAGCTGCCTGACCGCCGGAGTTGAGGACGCGGGCCACCTGGTTGAGGTTGTTGCCGGCGCGGGCGAGCTGTGCGCTGGCGGCCATCAGTTCTTCGACCCGGCCCCTCTGGTCCAACAGCCATGGCTGGGGACCTCCTTGGGCCTGGGCGACCGCGACCGCGGCGTTGGCGAGGAATCCGGCGGTCTTCAGGCCGACGGCTTCCGCAGCGTGCTTCACCAGCTCGAGTTCGTCGTGGGTCAGGCGGACGCTGCGGACCTGGTCGCGGTGCACGCTCTGGCGCAGGCGGGGGCGGGTACGCGGCGTGGCGGGCGGGTTCGGTTCCTCCCCTGGCTGCGATCCGCCCTCGGTCGCAGCCTCCGAGTCCGGCACCCCCTGGTGCCGGGCCTCCCCCGCCCGCTCCGGGGCGGGGGCGTGCGCTTCCGAAACTCCTCCGCAGCCCGTGGCAGCGGAGGAGTTTCGGAAGCTACAGCTTGCTCGGCTTCGTGCCGGGCAGTGGTCTTGCCGCAGGTGGGAGGTGGTGTCGGCCGGCTCAAGGTGTGGCATCAGAGCGTCCGCGCCTTCGTGCGCCGCACATCGTGGAGGACCTCGGCGACGAAGTCGAGGGCCAGGACCGGGTGGTGCAGGGTGCGGGGCGTGCTGGCGGGCGTTCGCTGCACGGTCCAGGTGCCGTCCGGGCCGAGTTCGGTGTGGTGGATGTGTCCGTACCGCCGGAGCACGGTGATCCAGGCGTCGGCTTCGGCGGGGGTGGCCGGTGTGGTTCGCATCGTTTGTCTCCGGTGTGTAGCAGACGGAGGTTGGTGGGGTGTGGGGCGGGCGGCCCGACGATCCTGTTGGCCGCCCGCCTGTCCGAGCCGTTTGGTCAGCCGGTCTTGCCGGCCGGGTCCTGTCCGGTCTCCGCGCGGAGTTGTCGCATCAGGGCGGTCAGCCGGTCATTGGCCAGGGTTTTGCCCTGTCCGCGGATGGCGTCCGCGACGACCTCGCGGGTGACCTTGCCCGCGTCGGCGACCGCCTGACGGGCGATCGGCAGGAGGGTGTCCGCCGACGGGGCGGTGTCCCGGCGGCCGGTGTCCGAGGTCTCCGAGCCGGTGTCCGGGCCGGTCTCCGGCTCGGTGACCGACGGAGCGGCCAGCCGCAGGCGGGTGACCGGGGCAGGTCTACTGACCGGCTGTCCGCCCAGGTCAGCGGCGTCTCCGCCCTGCGCGGGCTCTGGCTCCGGGGCGCTCTCCGGGTGTCCGGACGGCTCTTCCCGGGCGGCTGCTCGCGGTACGTCCGGGCCGGAGGTGACCGCCGGGCGGCCGCTCTCCGGGCCGGACAGCGCGGATGATTGTCCGGAGGTGACCGGGACCGGCCGGTGTGCCGCTGCTCGCCGAGTCTCCGGCCGGTCAGCGGCGATTCGGTCAGTGCGGACGGCGGCGAGGATGTCCGGGTGTCCGTGGTGACCGGGTTCGGCGACCCGGCGGGCGATGAGGATGTACAGGTGGACGGCTCCGGCCAGGGCGAGTGGGGCGATGGTGGACAGGGCTCCGACGGTGACGTCGCCGAGCCGGAGTCCGCCGCCTTCGGGATGCTGCTGGTTGAGGCGTACGGCGTGCAGGGCGTTGGCCCAGATGCTGGCGGCCGTCGCCGTGCCGAACAGCGTCCACACGTACAGGCGGGCGGCGAAGGAGGCGGTGCGCAGGACCAGGAGGGCGCGTACTCCGTAGGCGATGAAGCCGTCGATAACCAGAGGGAAGACGAGGGTGAGGGGTCCTCGGACGTGGATGGCGGTGGCCATCTGCTGCAGGGCGTCGTACGAGAGCGCGCATCCCGCGCCGCCGAGCGCGACGATCGCGGCTCGGTCCCAGCCGGTGATCCGCGCCGGTATTGGCGCGCTGTGGCTCACGCGGCCGTCCCGAGGTCGTCGCGATCGGGTGTCTCCGCTGCGGGTGCCTTGAGCACCTTCGTACGGCTCTTGGGCTTCTTCTTGGTCTTGTTCGCCGAATTCTTCTGGTCGACGGCCCGGTTGCGGATCTCCCTGCGGGTGCGGCGGTAGAGCTTCTCGGCGTGCTCCTCGGTGACCTTGATCAGCCAGGCGAGCCGCTCGGCCGGCACCTTGGCCTGGTAGGCGGCTATGACGACGGCGTCGCGTTCGGCCTGGGTGAGGTGGATGTCGCGGCCGGCCAGTACGGCGTTCACGCGGGAGTAGTCGAAGCGCCGATGGAGCTTGCGGTGCAGGGGGTCGCGTTCCTCTTCGGTCATGCCGCCCCGGATGCCGTCGCGATCACCGTTTTCGAGGGCGGCGTCCAGGCAGGTTGCGCGGACGGGGCACTGCGCGCACAGGGCCTTGGCGGCGCGGATGCGGTCCATCTCGTCCGGCTCGGGGAAGAAGATGTCCGGATCGACCTGGTGGTGAGGCGTCGAGCGGCAGGCGGCGCTCTCGTGCCAGGTGAGGTCGCCGAGGGTGCGTGGGGTCTGGTTCTCGGTGCTGTGCATGTGGGTGTCTCCGGTCGCCCGGGCGCGTTTTGGGCATACGCGGCCCAGGGTTTGGTGCGTGAAGGAGGCGGGAGCGGGGGCAGCCAGCCGCGGCAGGGATCAGGCGGCGGCGATGCGGCGCCGCTCGGCTGCGAGGGCCCGTCTGCGGTCAGGGCCGTCGAGGATGACCTTGTCGGTCATCTCGGTCAGGCGGGAGGCCACGCGGTCGCCGATGTGGGCGCGCAGGTCGGCCATGCCGAGGTTGGTGGTGATCAGCGTCGGGAGCATCTCGTTGTAGCGGCGGTTGATGAGCCGCATCGTGATCTCCTCGGTCCACTCGCTGTTCTTGGCCGCGCCGAGATCGTCGATGATCAGCAGTGGGCAGCGGGCGAGGTCCATCAGCTCCCGCTCGCCGTCGTGACCCGGACGGGGTCGCAGCTCCGCGTACAGGTCGGCGGCCGTAGTCGCCTTCCAGCGCAGCCGGACGCCGGCGATGAGCAGCGATCGGATCGCGCCGTACGCCTGGTGGGTCTTGCCCGTGCCGGTGGTGCCGACGATCAGCAGCGAGCGGCCCTGGGCGATGCCTGGTGCCCCCGCGATCCCGGGCCGCCCCGCCTGAGCGACCTCGCGGACCCAGGCGGCGACCGCCGGGTGGTCTGCGATGGCGGCCTGGTAGCGGGCCGGGATGCGAGCCTGCGCCGCCTGCAGGGCGGGGATGGGCTCGACCGGGTCGGTCAGCTGGGCTGCGGGGTCGATGCCTCGGGAGGTGAGGATGCCTGCCAGGCGGCGGGCGATGCCGCCGACGGGCTGGGCGTCACGGTCGCGCATCACAGCTCCTCGGCGTAGGCGGCGGCAGGGTCTGCGGGGTTGGACCAGGCCCGGTGACCGGGCACGTTAGGGCGCGTTTCCGGCCGGACCAAACTGGCGGGGGTGGCGTTCATGGCCTCGTGGACCAGGCTCGGCAGGGTGCTCGGGTGCAGGCCCTTGACGCGATGGCGGGCGAGTCCGGCACGGATGTGCTCGGGGGCGATGCCCTCGGCGAGGAGCTTGGCCGTCTCGCGTCCGAGGTGGCCCAGCACGCCGCTGGGCGGGCGGTGAGCGCATGCGGCTGCGTACTCGTCGATGAGCAGCTTCGTGGAAACGGCCTCCGGTGCGGGGGCGCTTGCGCCGCCCGAAGGAGAAGTAGTTCCTAGATCCAGGTTCCTAGATCCAAGATCCGGACGGTGAGGGCTCACCGCGGGCTCACTGAGTTGTCCGTGAGTGCTCCGTGAGGGCTCACGGAGGGTGCCTTGACCTGGCTTTTCGCGGTTCATGGAGGTCTCGTGCGGAGTACGC
This sequence comes from Streptomyces sp. NPDC006655, assembly GCF_040703965.1. Classification (NCBI taxonomy): domain Bacteria; kingdom Bacillati; phylum Actinomycetota; class Actinomycetes; order Kitasatosporales; family Streptomycetaceae; genus Streptomyces; species Streptomyces sp. NPDC006655. The sequence continues at coordinate 11,531 of NZ_JBEYJU010000120.1, forward strand.
GAGGGCTCGCTGAGCGCTCCATGAGCGCTCACTGAGGTCTCAGTGAGGGCTCCGTGAGCCTGCGGCGCGTCCTCATCGCGCTGCTCGACCTCGTGGGTGGGGCAGGCGGGGAAGCGGACGCCGCTCGGTCGGTTGATCCTCTGGTGCTGGCGCCAGGTGACGATGTGCAGGTACCGCTTGCCGTCGTCGCCCTCGTATCGGCAGATCAGGTGGGCGGCGGCGAGTTGGGTCAGGTCGTCCTCGACTTCCACAGGGCCGTGCTCCGGGCGCAGGGACCACAGCAGCCCGGCGAGAACAGCGGGTTGGTCGCGGAAACGGCCGTGGTCGTCGGCCTGGGTGAGGAGGCCGAAGAAGGTTCGCTCGGCGGCGATGGAGACCTCGGCGAGGGACTCCGAGGCGAAGGCCTCCGGCTTGATCGTTCGGATCCGTGCCACGTCAGCGGCCTCCGCCCCTGGCGGGACGTGCCTCGACCGCAGGTCGCAGGGTCCCCGTGGTCAGGTCGAGGTCGTGCGCCTCGTCCCAGTCCGCCTCGGAGTAGGCGCGGATCACCCAGCGTGCGGCGGTCACATGCTGGGCCCGGTTGAGGGGTATGAGGTGCCCCTGCTCGTCGTACGCGCGGGTGTAGGGGCTCGGCCAGGTCTGGCTGGGCTGATGCTGGGAGACTCGAATGGTATGGGCGTCGGGCACCATGTCCGCGAGGAGAACGGTCAGACGACGTTGGCGGGTACCGGAGGTGGGGTCGGCGGTCTTGGCGGGCTGGGCGTCGAGCGCCCTTCCGGCCCAGGACTCGGGCATGCGACAATTCCTTACTCGTAGGTGGGGTGGGTTGGCCGTTCTCGTCGAAAAGGTCAGCCGACTCGCCCCGGTTATGAATCCGCGCCCTAAGGGGTGGCGGGCCTGGCGCCCGGAAGCTGCTAACTTCTGGGCGCCGGTCTCATCTCCCGCTGAGAATTGCGGACTTTATGTCTCGCGTGGCTCTGTTTCCTCCCTTGAGGGGGTTCTGCTTCGGCGGTTTCGTCGGCGGACCAGCAACATATGCACACCGCTGCCAACACTCCAGTGGATTGCGGGGCGTGAGCCGATCCGACGCCAACTCGACATGTATCGCTGAGATGATGTGCCTCCGCTTCCCTCGCAGGCGGCGTTCTTCCCTGCGGCGCGAAACGGTTACAGGACGCTGAGGCTGAAGCACCTGGCAGCAGCGCTGACGGCAACGTCAGTGAACTATGGCCCGGCTCCATGGCTCGTGAGCCCCGAGCAGCCCAGCACGGGCGGGCTAATTCCCAGCTGACGTGCGGCTCATGAACTCCCACTCCGGTGCCGCTAACGGCATGTCAATACGGGTTGGAGCCACCGCAGCAGTCGCATGCCCCGCCCTAACGGCCATATGGCAGGCCGTCGTTGGAAGCAGGGTCATACGAAACTCCTCACGTGCCAGCCGCTCCGCAAAGTCCGCGCAGGGACACGGAACAGCCGTGATGTGATCTCAGCGCCCCGCGGAATAGCCGGAACACAGACCGCCTGGCGTCCGAGGAATACAACCCCTCTGGCGCCGATTACGTCTTGGCAACGCCCCGTGCGCACAGGACGCACGGAACCCTTCCTGGTCGACCTCCTCGGCATCAGCGCCACTGGAGATCGGAAGCGAAGACCGGACGAGCGTGCGAGGCTCCCCTTTTTTCGCTAAGCTGAAGCTATCCCCACTCGCACAAAAAGTCAACGCACCGAGGTTCCTTCGGTTTGCAGAAAAGACGAGGTTCGATGTCCGCCCGTCACTTCGACAGAGGTCGTGTACGTGCCGTGCGGCGCGCTGCCGAGGTCGCGCAGGCCGACGTGGCGACGGCCGTCGGCGTAGCGGACTCGACAGTCGCCGGCTGGGAGACCGGGTTGGCGACTCCCGACCCGGAGAAGCTGTCGGCCCTGGCGAAGGCGCTCAAGCGGGATCTGGACGATCTCTTCCCTCGCACGGGACTCCCTGACCTGACTGATCTGCGCTGCGACGCCGGCTACTACCAATACGAGACAGCCAAGTTGATCGGGACCAAGAGCGCGGGCCCCGTTGCAGGAGCCGAACGTGGTGAACGGCGGCTCAAGGACAAGTACGTCCCGGCCCTGGCCCAGGCCTACGGGGTGAGCGAAGAGGAGCTGCGGCGAGCCGAGGACCGGTCGATCGCCAAGGCACAGGGCAGTGAGGCTGAGTCGGAGGCCACCGGGACTGCTCCAGCCTCCGCGGGCCCTCCCGGCACCTTGGCGGAGAGGATCACCCTGATCCTGGAGCGCTCGTATCCCGGAGCCCAGGGTCCGCCGACGGACGGGGAGATCGCCGACGCGGTCAACGCTCATGCCGGGGCACGGGTCATCTCCGCGGCAGGAGTTCTGGATCTGCGTACCGGCGCCGTTGAGACGGCATCGCCTGTCGTCCTTGAGGGCTTGGCGGCGTTCCTCGGTGTGTCGCCGATGTACTTCCAGCCGGATGATGCCGTGGCCCGCCAGGTCTACGAGGGCCTTCAGCTCCTGTCCGCGTCGAGGAAGGGGGCCGTGGGCCGGGTCAAGGGGCGCGGGATGGGCTCTCAGGGTCTGCCGACGAACGTCATGGAGTTCGTCAACAACCTGGTCACGGAGTTGGAAGAGCGAGAGCCCGACGTAGACGAGTAACGCCTGCCCGAAGCCGGAGAGTGAAGGCTTCGGACAGCAATGCGGGTCAACTGCACTGGGTCGGTCCTCTACGGTTCGTGGTGCTGGCCGGCAGCGACCACGGCGCGAATCGCGCGAAGTGCGTCGAGGTCTTCGAGTGGGTCCCCTTCGATCACCAACACGTCTGCTCGGAATCCCGGGGCGATCCGGCCCGTCGTCTCACCCAGTCCCAGCGCGTCGGCCGCGTCGGCAGTCGCCATGTCAATGATTTTGCTGGTCGGCAGGCCCAGGTGCGCGTAGAACGACAGGGCCGGCACCAGTCCGTCGAAGCCCGCGCGCTGGACACCCGCGTCGGTTCCGGCGATGAGCCTGGCGCCGGCTTCCGCCATCTGCCGGACCAGATCGAACATGGCCGCCGCCCGCTCCTCGCCGAAGAAGCGCGGGAGCATCTGCCAGTGAGGGCTCACAGCCGGGCACACGGCGATGCCGTCGTCGACGATCCTCTTCAGGACGTCCTGACGGAGGTCGAAGCCGTCGCCCGTCATCCACGTGCAGTGCTCGATCGTGTCCACACCCGCTTCCACGGCCGCGGCGATGCCGTCCGCACCGTGCGCGTGCGCGGCCACCGGCACGCCGGCCTTGTGGGCCTCGTCCACCAGGGCCTGCAGCTCTTCCGGGGTGAACTGGCTCTCCCAGCTCTTCGGCCCATCCTTGGTCAGACCCCCTCCGGTCACCATGGCCTTGATCACGCCAGCGCCTGCCACCAGGTTGCGCCGCACGAGATCTCGGACCTGGTCCACGCCGGAGACCTCGCCTCCCAGGAAGTGGCAGTGCCCTCCGGGAGGGGTGGCCGGTGTACCCGCAGACACGATGCGCGGGCCGGACGTGCCTCCCTTGCTGATCTCCTCGGCCAGGCGAAGCGCCAGGCCATGGCGGTCGCCCAGGTCCCGGACCGTCGTGACCCCGCTAGACAGGAGTTGCTCCGCGCGTCGGCGCATGTCCTCCAGCAGCGTCTCGTCGCTCGACTCGCCGAGGGTGGCCACTGGGTCACCGCCGCCGTCGAACACGAGATGCACGTGGGCGTCGATCAGTCCGGGCACGACTGTCGCGTCGGGAAACGCCAGGTGCTTCGCGTCCGCGCCGACACGGTCAACGAGCTGTGCGCGCGGCCCGACTGCGGCGATCGCGTCGCCCTCGACGAGGACCGCGCCGTCCTCCAGGTACGTCCCGGAGCCGGTCAGGACCCGGCTGGCGGTGATCAGCATCTCGTTACGTCTCCCTCGTTCTTCCACGGTCACGCGGTCAGCCGGAGCGCTTCCGACACCGCGATCAGCTGACGGACATCCGCGTCCCGGTCGTCCTCCTTCGGCACCGCGAGCGGCACTGCCTGCCCAGGCGCCGGAGAGCCCTGCCGGATCGTGACAGCGGCACGCCGCAGCCGACTCGCCAGTTCCGCCGGCTCCAGGAGGAGCAGGTCGGAGTCATCGTCCTCGTCCACCAGATGCGGGCTGATGTCGACCAGGCCGTCCCGGCATTCCACTATCCGCCGGTGGTAACGACGATGCACGCCACGCGCCCGCCACCGGTCCCACAGCCCGCTGGAGGCCGGACGCAGTTCGTTCCCCGGGTAGACCTCGATCAGCAGTTGCCACAGCGGCCTCAACCGACGGTGATCCCGCCGCCGGCGCAACCACAGGCGCGTCGCCGTGATCCTGGCACGGACCCCCGAATAGGTGACGCCTGCGACGAAGAGCAGACTCGACACCACCAGCCCGACCGCCACACTGTTCATGAGCAGGTCCGGAACGGCGCCGCCGCTCCATCTCACGGCGACGAAGACCGCGCGCACGGCGCAGGCCACCGCCATCGCGCCGAGGCCGATCGCGGTCATCCACAGCCCCGTCGCGTGGGGGCGACCGGACATGCGGGCATAGCGGGCGGACCACCGTCCAGCAGCACCGAGGGCGTACATCAGATACAGGCCGGCGCCGGCGTAGAAGAAGGCGACCTGCGAGATCGTCATGTCCGCCGTGCTGAACGAGCCGGCGAGCGCCTCGTGCGGCACAGTCGCCGCCGCCAGCATGATCGCCATCGCGACCACCGACACGACCACTGCCTCCCACCGGGCACGACGGCGCGCCGCCTGCTCGTCCGCCGAGTACAGGTAGAAGCACATCAGGAAGTAGACCGTCCCCAGCAGCAGGACGTTCTGTACCAGCTTCGCCGCGCCGTGCCCGGCCACGGTGTCGATGCCGGTCGCTCCCCCGGGCATGGCCACCGGATAGGACAGCCCCGCGCACAGCAGCGACAAGGCGACCGACCGGGTAGGAGCGTCGTACGGGGCACGCGACCACAGATAGAGCCGCCAGACGACCGCGGCCGCGATGATCAGCAGGAGGGTCTCGCTCACGGACTACAGCCACCCTCGCCGGTCGCCCAGAGCGGACTGGACCCGACGTACCTCCGGGTCTTCCGACAGCGGGGGCAGTTCATCGAGCACCGATGACCACTCCAGGATGATCGTGGCCGCGAGTTCGACCGAGCACTCCTCCCGGTCCTCGTACGAGCAGCGGCGGGCGACCCGTCGGATCAGCTTGGGGTCGAGCACTGGGATGAGGGACGCCCAGCCTTCAACGAAGTCGTCAGGTGACTCCCCCGGCGCCTTGGCCTGGTCCTCCTCCCACTCGGCGACAAGGATGTGAAGGATCTCGTGGAGGATGATCTGTCGCTGGTGGAGCCGGGTCGTCTCCTGCTGGTAGAGGATGACGTCCATCTGCGGCGTATCGACCCACAGTCCGGAGGGCCCCGGCTTCTCGAGCGGGAAGGGTCGCAGGACGATCGGCCGCCCGCGCCTCTCGCTGAGCGCCTTGACCAGTTCCTCCACGTCCAGAGGCGGGTGGATGCCGAGCTTGCGCAGTTCCTGCCGCAGTCGACGGTGGAGGTCGCGCTCCACGGTCCGCCTCTCAGCCATCCGCCAGCGCCCGAGCCTCCGGCGTCCCACCCTCTCCCGGGTAGGCACCGTAGGTTGCGAAGAGCGACGACTCTCTTCCGGAGACATTTGAGCAATCCCTTCGTACCGGCCGATCGGGGCCCTTGCTCGGGGCCGGGCGCCAGCCACCACGGGTCAACGATGTTCGGTCCTCGGACCGCATACGGAGGTGGCACGACCGCCGAGACCTGGCGCTGACCGGAGGACACACGCCAGCCTCAGCGATCGAGCCGCGAGGAACACGCGAGAGCTTCCGCCGACTTACTGGATCGCTAACGCGAACAACCAAACAACCGATGGGAAGCCCTTGCTGGAATCTCGGACCCTACGTGAGGCCCAGAAGAGATCAAGGCCGGATTGCTACACCTCAGAGGGCCGACGACAGCTAGGGGTCCCCCTTAACAAACCGCCTCAAACCGACAATTTCAGATTTTGATCATGGCCGTGAGCTGCTGATTCACTTGCGTTCATATTGACCACCGTCGCATCTCGCAACGGGCACTTCCGTTATCTTTTTGAGACATCCAGAGGGATCTCAATCTGCACATCAGCCACTTAAAGGTGCAATTCCCCGCCACCTCAAGGGGGCAGACAGGTATGTGTAAGGGGTCACTTCTGCGCCAATCTGTACAGTGCCCCGCGTTATGCTCCTGGTCATGCCTAGCGAGATATCCAGCCAGACCCCTGAACACTCAGCGTTCTGGAGCGAGTACCACCTGTGCACGCTGACCACGCTTCGCCCTGACGGAAGTCCGCATGTAGTGCCGGTGGGCGTGACCCTTGACGCGGACAAGGGAGTCGCCCGGGTTATCACACGCAAATCAAGCAAGAAGGTCGCCAACATCCAGGCGTCCCGTCCCGGCGAAGCCCGCGTGGCCGTCTGTCAGGTCGACGGTGGCCGCTGGGCCACCCTGGAAGGCACGGCCGAAGTGCTGACGGACGCGACGGCGGTGGACGACGCCGTGGCCCGCTACGCCGACCGGTACGGGCGGACTCCGGCTCCGGATCCGGAGCGCGTGGTCATCGAGATCACGATCGACCGGGCCATGGGCCTGGTGAACGTCGTCCGGCCGAAGACCGCGAGTACTGGTGCCTGACCGCGCGAGGGTCTCCAGGAGGGGCAGAACCTGACATCTATGCGAGACGATGAGAGGTCCCCTGCGGGACGCCAAGGCGGCTGGACTGTTGCGGCGCGACCTCACCCTCGATGACGTGTCCCTGATTATCAAGATGATCCGGGGCGCACTTAGCGGTATCGAGGACCCAGCGGCTCGGGCCACGGCCGCGAACCGCGCGCTGACCCTGGCGCTGCACGGCGTGGTGCCGTCGACGGGACGGGACTGACGGATCGGACGAACTCAGGGCGGGCCGCGACCAGCGGTGCCGAAGCCCTGCATCGAGTCCCGACCCGCCCTCAATGCGATCGCCATCCCACAGGCGAAGGCCGAAGCTGCAGGCCTGGACTGGCGCGAGAGCAGTGATGGACTGGAACTGCGGGCAGCGGCCATGCACGCGACCGTGAGGTGCAGCCATGAGTCCGCCCTACTGCTACATCCTCGGGTCTGATGCAGGTTCGGGTGGCAGACCACAGCCAACGCCGACGCCAATAACTACAGCGCGCGCCGCACGGGCGGCATCGCAACGATGACCCTCGAAGTGGTCTGAAAGGGCGGGTAGTTGGATGTGCTGGCCGCCGAGAACGTCGCCCCCGACGTGACCATCGGCACCGTCCTCGCCGGGTGGTGCCCGTTCACGGAGGTCGAGCTGTCCGCGTTCCGACGGTTTCGGCTCAGGTGCAGATCGCCTGAACACGGCTGGCTTGCTCACACTGCGTACGTGGTCGGGTGGTGGCGCCCTGCGTAAGGACCGGAATATCCGCACGTCAGCCACCTACGTTCTGGCGTGAGGTTGATGGGCCTTCAGCACTGCCCGCGTCAAGCCAGCCAAGAGCTTCCAAAGCCATGAGGCTAAGCGTCATCCAGCCCACAAACGCCCCGCCGCCGTACAACACAGCACCCGGCACCCGGGTTCCGTTCGCGTGGGAGAGAACTCCCGCAATGACGCCGACGAGGATGGATGAGAGGAACGCCAGAACTACGAACACCGCCCTGACGACGAACGGGGAGACACGCACTGGCCGAGCCCTTTCAGTAAGGGTGGTCGACCATCGGCGAGGCAGCCTCAGCTCGACCACCTTTCGATGGCCTGCTGAGACCTAGCGTCAGGGCTCATATTTACCGGCCGCATGCCCCCCAAGTGGACTGCTCACCATGCGTCACACGACCACCCTTGGTCGTTGACCGGTCCCCGAGGCAACTCCTCGGGCAGTTTGTGAGACAGCAGCTCCTTCGACGGTCCTCGTTGCCGCCGCCCTGCTACTCATCTTCAAGGTAGCGACTCAGCCCGCATGATCGCCATATCAGTTGAGATATGAGTTTCCTGTTGTCTTCTCCTTTTCGGCTGCTGCTGTGCGACCTGCGATCTGATCGGGTCCTCGACGCGCTGCCCGAACAGCAACTCGCCCTCGACAACCACACCGGTGAGGCCAGCGCAATGTCCGGCACGGTGCCGGTCCCCGACGCCGCGATGGCCGATCGAGTGCGCGCCGCCCTCGCCCCCGGCAGCAACGGCCACACCGTCCTACACAGCACTGCTCCAGCACGCCACCGAAGCACAGAACCTCTCAAGCGACGTCCTCCGGCTCACTGCTGACTTCGTCCGGAGCCCGCACCACACCTCCCCGTCGGCAGCACCGTCCTGAAACATCTCGGCATGGCGGCGACATGTCGAGCCACGTAACACCGCACTTCACCGAGACCGCGGAGTGTGCACTGGCTCTGCTCTGGTCTGCCAACCCGAATCGACGGGCGCTAGCTCACAAACCGCACGCTCATCGACCACGCCTCAGCACGCGCCTTGTTGCGTGCACCTCGGAATCCCTTCGTGACGCGGCCAAGGAACTTGACGACCACCTCGGCTTCCAACGCTTCCTCGCGCCGCTCACCCGTCAGGAGGACCCGCCGGCGCCTCCGCCACCCGGGCCGGCGGGCGCCACCGCTGACCGCGCCTGCCTCCGAGCCCGATCCACCCACGTCCCCAAGGAATGCTCTGAACCACCCCGCTCATTCCACCGACGTCGACTGGGCCGTATACCTGCAGTGTCAGGCCGAGCACGACGATCTCATGACGCAGGTCGCAGACCGTGAAGCCCAGCTGGAGCACGACCTGATCGCCGCTTACGACGAGTACGAACTCGACTTCAGCCCAGTCCCGGAGCCGGAAGCCGACGTCGCTCGCCGAACGCCACCGCCACACCGACCGGCGTCCCGCAGGAGAAGCCGTGGCCGCTGACGAGGCGAACGCCATGGACGCCCGCGCAGCTACGCTCGCGCCGCTTCCCTCGCACCTCAGCCGGAGCTCCGGAGCCGCTCTCGATGACCTCTGCGGCCTCCGGGAAGTACGAGACGAGCAAGTCCTTGAAGACATGGACCGCATCTTCGCGGTCCATGAGTTCCCCCATCGTCATGCCCAGGGGCAACTGTGCCTGCTCAACCGTGTGTGCCCCCAACGCCACTGTCCACGTGTGCCTCGCGGAGCCCACCGCGATGACGCCCCTGCCGTCCGGCAGGACGACGTCGGACGACGCGACCTCCACGGTGAGTTCACGCCTCGGGAGAGCGCCCAGGACACCTCGGCGGTGCCGTACGGCGTGTGCGGACGTGCTCCGGCCTGGGTGATACCGCCCCCCGGAAGGGGAGCGATCCGCAGGCGGCGGTATCCCGGCTTGGCGGGAGCCAGGCCGTGTCACCGTACGGTGGCACGGCCCCGGGCGGACTTCAGCGGGCGAGCAGTCCGCGCAAAACCACCCTTTCCACGGCTGCGACGAGTTCCGTCACATGGGAGGCGTCAGCGCGGAGTCGGTCCGCGCGCCAGGAGAGGCCGAGAACGCCGTTCATGGCAGCCCACAACGCGGTGGCGGTGGTGACGGGATCGAGGTCGGCGGCGAGCGAGCCGTCGGCCACCCCGTCGGCCAGGGCGGCGGCGAGTTTGGCGTTCTGCTCGTCGACGAGCGCGGCGACCCGTTCCAGGGCCGCGGGTTCGTCGGGCGGCTCGGCCAGCAGGCGGAACTGGTGTGGGCGCTCGGCGGCGAAGCGGACGTAGGCGGCCGAGGCGGCTCTGATGCGTTCCACCGGGGTGCCCGGGGCAGCGTAGGCGTCGTCCATGTAGGTCCGGTTGTCCTCGAGTGCCCGCTCGGCAACCGCGATGAGAACGGCCGCGCGGCCGCCCACGCGGTTGTACACCGTCTGCACGGCGACATCCGCGCGTTCGGCGATGCCTTCCAAGGTGACCGCGTCGGGGCCTCCGGAGGCCAGCAGCTCCTCGGCGGCGTCGACGATGGCCGCACGGGTTGCGGCGGCCCGACGTGTCGTGCGTGTGACCTTGATTGCCATGGTCTCCGCTACTTTACGAGGTTGCCTGAACGGCCGGACCCTCTGGGTTGCTTGCTTCAGCCCGGAATTCGGCGGGAACCGGCCTGGTGGCGCTCATGCACCGCCGGGTCGTGCCAGCCCGACGCCGAGGCGAGGCCGAGGGCGCGCTGGACTGTCTGAGGGCGGAAACCGACCCGTTCGAGTATCGGCCGGAACAGACCGGGAGCGTTCGCGGTCAGGGTGAGGGACCTGGGGACGACGACGCGGTCCGCACGACGCTCGATGCCGCGGACGATACCGGCGATGACCTTCTCCAGCGGCACCATCTTCCACAACCCCTTGGAGTTGCCGCCCCAGAGGGCGTGGCCGGCCGGGTCCGCGGTCACGTCGTCCATCATCGGAGTGCGGAAGAACGTGGGGTGGGCGCTGCCGACACCGACACCCAGGTGGCGAACCTCCAGGCGAAGGCTGTCGCACATCGCCCACACGCCGGCCTTGCTCGCGGTGTAGGAGATCTGGAGCGGCGAGTGCACGAAGGCGGCCATGGAGGAGATCGCGAGGAGATAGCCGCGTTGGGCCTCGACGTGGGGCAGAGCCGCGCGGAAGGTGCGCCAGACGCCGTTGAGGTTGACGTCGATGACACGTTCGTAGGCCGCCGGGTCGATGGTCGCCATCGGGGCCATGGTGTCGATCCCGGCGCCTGCGATGACGATGTCGAGGCGCCCGAAGTGCGTGGCGGCCTCGTCCATGGCTTGCTGCAGGCCGGCGAGGTCGCGTACGTCGGCGTGCCAGCCACGGGCGACCGTTTCGTCTCCCAGGTTCTGGGCTTGAGCCGTGGCGGCCGCGAGGCTGAGGTCGAGCAGCGCGAGGTTGGCTCCGCGCCCGCGCAGGGCCCGGGCGAGGGCGGCGCCCAGGCCGCCGGTGGA